>JACCQW010000111.1 GCA_013813955.1 Solirubrobacterales bacterium | reverse complement strand
GCCTACTACCGCACGCCGGCGCACCGCCAGCCCGCCATGCGCGCGTTCGCGCCGCGCACTCCGCTGCCCGCCACCGACGAGGTCGCCGCCACGCACCTGGCGATCCCGATGAGCCCGGTGCTCGGCGCCCCGGAGGCCGGCGAGGTCGTGGCCGCGGTGTGCGCGGCGCTCGGCGCGCCCGTCGACTGACGTAAACCACGGTTCAGCGTGGTGGCCGTGCGGCGGGGCTGAGCGGGCCGCTAGCGCTCGCGCCGCGTGGCGTCCAGCGCGTGCTGCAGCGCCTCGAGCACGCGCACGACGCGCAGCCCGCTCGCGCCGTCCGACAGCGGCGCGCGGCCCTCGGCCACGCAGGCGACGAAGTGCTCGACCTCCAGGCGCAGCGGCTCGGCGTTGGAGATCTGCGGGCTGCGGATGTCCCCGCTGCGGGTGATGTACTCGCCGTAGGAGTCCGCGCTGGGATCGAAGCCCTTGTCGTAGACGGTGACCTTGCGCTCGAGATCCATGTCGTTGAACGTCGCCATCTGGCGTGACCCGACGACCGTGAAGCGTCGCTCCTTGTGCGGGTCAAGCCACGACAGGTGCAGGTGCGCCGACAACCCCGACGCGAAGCGCAGGAACGCGAAGACGACGTCCTCGACGCCGTCGCGCATGTAGGACTCGCCGCGCGCGGCGACCTCGGTCGGCTCCTCGCCGGCGAGCGCGAGGATCACCGAGATGTCGTGTGCGCCCAGGCTCCACAGCGCGTTCTCGTCCGAGCGCAGCTGGCCGAGGTTCAGGCGGTTGGAGTAGACGTAGTGGACGTCGCCGAGCTCGCCGCTGTCGGCGAGCTGCTTGAGCTTGCGCACGCCCGGGTGGTACTCGAGCAGGTGGCCGACCATGAGGATGCGATCGGCCGCGCGCGCCGCGTCCAGCGCACGCTGCGCGTCGGCGACCGACTGCGCGAGCGGCTTCTCGACGAAGCAGTGCTTGCCGGCCTGCAGGACCCGGACGGCGAGGTCGGCGTGCGTGGGGACCGGCGTGGCGAGCACGATCGCATCCAGCTCGGGATCGGCGAGCAGCTCCTGTAGGTCGCCGCTGAAGCGCGCGGGTGCGAACGCGGCGGCGTGGCGCTCGCGCAGCGCCGCGCTCTCGTCACAGCACCAGGCCAGCTGCGCGCCCGGCAGCGCCGCGAAGTTGCGCGCGAGGTTCGGGCCCCAGTAGCCGAGGCCGACGACCCCGACACGCACAGGGCTCACAGCAGCACGGCCCGCCGCGCCCCGGCGCCGCGGGTGACCCCGCGCAGGTCAAGGGCCAGCGGCACGCGCGCGACCGCGCCCTCGTGGTCGACGCCGGGGTGCGCGGTGACGATCACGACGAGGTCG
The DNA here is from genome assembly GCA_013813955.1 of Solirubrobacterales bacterium. GTDB lineage: Bacteria > Actinomycetota > Thermoleophilia > Solirubrobacterales > Solirubrobacteraceae > CADCVQ01. The sequence goes on along the minus strand of JACCQW010000111.1, from coordinate 1,301 downwards.
GCGCCGGCCAGGGCGTCGTCGTAGCCGCTGCCGGCCAGCCCGAGGTCGGGCAGCTCGGCGACGTGGGGGTCGTGGTAGGTCAGCTCGGCGCCCAGCCCCTGCAGCAGCGTGAGGATCTTCAGCGCCGGGGATTCGCGCACGTCGCCGACGCCGGGCTTGTAGCTGACGCCGAGCAGCGCGATCCGCGAGCCGCGCACGGGCTTGGACGCGTCGTTGAGCAACTGCTCGATGCGTGCCACGCAGTGGTAGGGCATGTGCTGGTTGACCTTGCCGGCGAGCTCCACGAACTCCGTGGTCATGTCGAACTCGCGCGCGCGCCAGGACAGGTAGAACGGGTCGACGGGCAGGCAGTGGCCGCCCATCCCGGGACCGGGCTCGAAGCGCATGAACCCGTAGGGCTTGGTGGCCGCGGCGTCGACGACCTCCCAGATGTCGATGCCCATGCGGTCGGCGAGCATCGCCAGCTCGTTGACCAGCGCGATGTTCACCGAGCGGAAGATGTTCTCCAGCAGCTTGGTCAGCTCGGCCGCGTCGGGCGTGGAGACGCGCACGATCGTGTCGCACACCTCGCCGTACAGCGCCTCCGCGCGGTCGCCGCAGGCCTCGGTGAGCCCGCCGACGACCTTCGGCGTGGTGCGCAGCGTGAAGTCGGTGCGGCCCGGATCGACGCGCTCAGGGGAGAACGCGAGGTTGAAGTCGCGGCCGGCGACCAGGCCGGACTCCTCGAGCATCGGGGCCAGGCGCTCGCGGGTCGTGCCGGGATAGGTCGTGGACTCCAGGACGACGAGCTGCCCGGCGCGCAGGACGCCGGTCAGGCCGCGCGTGGCCGACAGCAGCGGGCCGAGGTCGGGCTCGCGGTTGGGCGTCAGCGGCGTGGGCACGCAGATGAGCACCGCGTCGCAGGCCGCGAGCGCCTCCGGGCGGGTGCTGGCCTCGATGCGGTCGCGCACGGCGGCCAGGCGCGCGGTGGCGATGTCCTCGACGTAGGACTCGCCGGCGCGCAGCGCGTCGATCTTGCGCGGATCGACGTCGACCGCGACGACGTCGCGGCCCTCCTCGGCGAACGCGACCGCCAGTGGCAGCCCGACGTATCCCATCCCGATGATCCCCACGCACATGCGGCGGAGATTCTAGGAGCCCAGGGCGCCCGCAGCCCGGGCGGGGGGCTCGAGCTGCTCGTCGCTGAGGTTCTCGTCGGCGGCGACCGCCACACGCAGCCGGCGCCCGGCGAGATCGGCCAGGCGCCCGGCGGGCAGCCCGCCGCCCGGCTTCTTCAGCGTGAGGTCGCCCTCGGCGAGCAC
>JACCQW010000106.1 GCA_013813955.1 Solirubrobacterales bacterium | reverse complement strand
CAGCCTGACACGGCGCAGCCGAGCGCCACGAGCGCCACGACGCCAACCCGCCTCACGGCCGCGCCGATCGTGCGATCGGCGCGTCTGCCGGCCGTTCGCGCGGGCCCGCTGCCGATATCCTCGAACGCCACCAGGACGTGATCCAATCACACGAGGAGCCTGACATCGCCGTGACCGACCAGCCGCTCGCACCGCAGGGACCGATCCCCGTGACCGTCGTCACCGGCTTTCTGGGCGCCGGCAAGACGTCGCTCGTCAATCGCCTCGTCGCCACCCGGGCGGACCAGGAGCGCATCGGCGTGATCGTCAACGAGGCCGGCGAGATCGGCCTGGACGGGCAGCTGCTCGGCGACTCGACCGACGACGTCATCGAGATCGCCGACGGCTGCGTCTGCTGCACGAGCCAGGGCGAGTTGTTGGACTCGATCCGTCGCCTGCACGCCGTTGCCGGACGGTTGGACCGCATCATCGTCGAGACCAGCGGCCTTGCCGATCCCGGACCGGTCGTCGACGCGCTGGCGAGCATCACGCACGTGCTGCGCCTGGACACGATGGTCGCCGTGATCGACGCGGCGCACGCCCTGGATCAGCTTGACCGCATCAAGAGCCCGGAGGCGCGCCAGCAGGTGCAGCTCGCGACGCACGTCGTGGTCAGCAAGATCGATCTCGTCGACGACGATGCCATCGACGCCGTGCGCGCGCGGGTGTATGCGCTCAACCCGGCGGCCCAGGTCATCGCCGCAGCCCGTGGCGACCTGAGCTCCGATCTGCTGCTGGACAGCTTTTCGCTCACCGCGGCCGACCACGACGACGACCCCGGCATCGGACACGGCCACGATCACGATCACGCCCACCTCGACGTCGAGATCTTCTCGCTCGAGCTTGAGGGCGAGCTCGACGAGGGCCGCTGGGAAAGCTGGCTCGGCGCGTTGATCATGCTCCGAGCCCCCGACCTGTTTCGGATCAAGGCGATCCTCGCGCTGGCCGGCGAGCCGCGGCGCCAGATTGTCCATGGCGTGCAGACCTACGTGGAGTCCGCGCCCGGACGCGACTGGGAGCCCGGCGAGCCCCGCACGAGCCGGATCGTGATCATCGGCAAGGACCTCGAGAGCGAGCGCTGGCGCGACGAGCTCGAGCGCTGCGCCGTGGGGTGAGACGGCCGCCCGGTCAGGCCCTGCGCGCGCGCAGGATCACGTCGTGGCCGGTCACCCGCATCCCGAGGCGCTCCCCCAGCCCCTCGATCGCGCGCTCGAGCTCGGCGTCCGCGAACGGGACGACGTCGCCGGAGTCCTCCAGCACGACGTGGTGGTGGTGGTCGCCGGACGGGTCGACCGGCTCGTAGCGGGCGACCCCCTCGCCGGAGTCGAAGCGGCGCACGAGGCCGAGCTCGTGCAGCGTCTCCAGCGCGCGGTAGATCGTGGCGGTGGAGCCCGGGCTGCCCTCGTCGCGCAGGCGATCGGCGATGTCCTGGGCGGTGACCAGGCAGCTCTGGCGGCCGAGCATGTCGACGACCGCCGTGCGGCCGGCGCTGGTGCGCAGGCCGGCGCCCCGCAGGACCGCCTTGCTGTGCTCCAGCCAGCGCTCGCGGGCGTCTGCGTCCACGACCCGATGGTTGCACGTCGCGTTCGGGCGCGAAGGCTCGCTTTAGCTGCAGTGGGTAGAACGCTTGGTGCATGCGCGCGCCCGACGTCCCTCCGACGCCAGACGCGGCCCCCGCGAAGCTCGACCGGCGCATGGCGTCCCTCGACGGCCTGAGGGGCGTCGCCTGCCTGGCGATCTTCGTGTTCCACGGGTGGCTGTACACGATGCCGACGCCCCAGGCGTCGGCCCGCGACGGCGTGGGCGAGTACGCGGTGCACGAGCTGCGCCTGGCGCTCGTCTCCTTCTTCGTCCTTTCGGGGTTCCTGCTGTACCGCCCGTGGGTGAAGGCCGCGCTCGGCGGACGCTCGCGGCCCGACCTGCGCGTGTACGTGCGTGCCCGCGTGGCCCGGATCGCCCCGGCGTACTACGCGGCGCTGATCGGCTCGATCGTGCTGCTGTGGGGCCTGTCGGGGACGACGGGGCTGCGGCTGCCGCCGGCCGGGGAGCTGCCGCTGTTCTTCGTCTTCGCCCAGAACTTCTCCCCGAACAGCGTGCTCAAGCTCAACCCCCCGATGTGGTCGCTGGCCGTCGAGGTCTGCTTCTACGCGGTGCTGCCGCTGCTGGGGTGGCTCGCGGTGAAGCTGCCGCGCGATCGCCGGGCCCAGGCGCTGGTCCCGCTCGCGCTGGTGGCGGGCGGGATCCTGTTCAACTGGTCGATCGCCGGCGAGAGCCGCGGGCTGACGTTCTCCAAGACCCTGCCCGCGGTGGCGCCCTACTTCGGGGTCGGGATGCTCGCCGCGCTGCTGCTGCACGGGCGCACCCCCGGGCAGAGTGCCCGGCGGGCCATGGTCGCCGGCGGCATGACGCTCGTGGCCGCCGACGCCTTCGTGAAGGCGATCGGCCCCGCCGGCGCGTTCGATCCGTTTCCCTGGTTCAGCATCTTCCGCGACCTGCCCTCGGGCATCGGCTTCGCGCTCATCACCGCGTATCTGGCCTCGTCGCTGAAGGGCGGCGTGCTGAGCGGTCGCGTGCTGGCCGGGATGGGCACGATCTCCTACGGCTTCTACCTGTGGCACGTCCCCGTGCTGCTCTTCCTGCGCGGGCACGGGCTGCTGCCGCTGGACCCCGTGCTGGGGACCCTCGTCGCGCTGGGTCCGGCGCTGGCCGTCGCGACGCTCAGCTGGTTCGCGCTCGAGCGCCCGGCGATCCGCTGGGCGGCGCGGCGCAACGGGCGCGCGCGTCGCGAGCGCGAGGCGACGCTACGCCGCGGCGCCGACGGCCGTGCCGGCGGGCGCGAGGTCGGGACGGTCCGCGCCTAGCCATGCCCTGCCGTAGTCGCGCATGCCGTCGATGAGCGGCAGCAGCGCGCGGCCCTTCTCCGTGAGCGCGTACTCGACGCGCGGCGGGACCTCGGGGAAGGTGTGACGCTCGACGATGCCCTCCTCCTCCAGCGCGCGCAGTCGCAGGGAGAGCGTGCGCGGGCTTATCCCCTGCAGCGAGCGCTCGAGCTCGCAGAAGCGCGACCGGCCCTCGGACAGGTCGCGCACCAGCAGCAGGGTCCACTTGGCGCAGACGATCTCGGCGGTGCGGCAGACCGGGCAGGACTCGTCCATAGGACCAAGACTTTACCAAATGAAGCGGGGGCCGGGCCGCGCCGCCCGCCCCGGGCGGCCCTCAGCTCGAGAGGTTGCCGAGCATCCCGCCGCTGCCGCCCTGCGTCGGCATGGTGATGCGCCCCTCCGAGGGCTGCACGAGCACCCATCCCTGGCCCGAGAAGGCCATCTGGACGGACTCGCCCGAGCCGCGGCCGATGAGGTTCTTCATCTTGAAGTCGGTTTTGATCGAGGTCTGCACGCCACCCGACCAGGTGATCGCGGCCTGCGCGTCGGCGAAGGTCGGTGCGGAGGCGACGTCGAGCAGCACCGGCGGGCCGTCGGAGAGCACGGCCACGAAGCCGGTGCCGCTCAGCGCCGTGTTGAACAGACCGCCGCCCATCATCCCGCTGGCGCCCTTGAGGCGCTCGATGTCCCAGTCGATGCCCGCGTCGAAGGCGAGGACGTTCGGGCCGTTGACCGTGACCTTGTCGTCGTCGAGGTGCAGCAGATGGATGTCCTGCGCCTGGTCGGCCAGGAAGACCTCGCCGGCGCCCGACATCTTCATCAGCGACTGCCCCTCGCCGGTGACCGCCTTCTTGAGCAGGCGGCCCATGCCGCCCGCGCCGGCGTGCTCGAAGCTCACGTCGCCCTGGTAGGCGACCATCGAGCCGAGCTTGGCCTGGATCGTGACCTGGTCGAGGCGCACCTTCAGCAGCTTGCCGTTCTGCAGGGCGAACGACTCGGTCGACGTGGTCTCGGAGAACTGCTGGAGCTCGGTCTGCACGGGACGGTCCTTTCGGATGGTGGTGGCCGCACCTTGTCCGACCCGTTCCGGCCCGTCAAGCGCCTAGGCCGCGCGCCTGGCCTCCGCGCTGGCGACGTCCTCCATCGTCGTGCCCTTGCGCCCGTCGGCGGCCAGCAGCAGCTTGAAGTCGTGCGGGCTCGTGGCGGCGCGCAGCGCGATCTCGAGATCCACGCGGCCGGACTTGACGTGATCGAACAGCGCCTGGTCGAAGGTCTGCATGCCGTAGTAGGCGCCCTCGCTGATGACCTCGGTGAGCCGGCCGGTCTGCTCCGGGTCCATGATCATGTCGCGCACCCGGCCGGTCATCCGCAGCACCTCGCAGGTGGCGATGCGGCCGCCGTCGGTCGAGCGCACGAGGCGCTGGGAGACGACGCCCTTCAGGGTGCCGGCGAGCATCGCGCGGACCTGCTGGTGCATGTGCGGCGGGAAGAAGTCGATGATGCGGTTGACGGTCTCGGCCGCGTCGACGGTGTGCACCGTCGACAGCACGAGGTGCCCGGTCTCCGCGGCGCTCAGCGCGGTGTGGACGGTCTCCTCGTCGCGCATCTCGCCGACGAGGATGACGTCGGGGTCCTGGCGCAGGACGCGCCGCAGCGCGCGCTTGAACGAGGTGGTGTCCTGGCCGACCTCGCGCTGGTTGATGATGCACTTCTTGTCGGGGTGCAGGAACTCGATCGGGTCCTCGATCGTGACGACGTGCTTGGAGTACGTCTGGTTCATGTGGTCGATCATGGCCGCGAGTGTCGTCGACTTGCCCGATCCGGTGGTTCCCGTCAGCAGCACGATGCCGCGCTCCTCCTCGGCCAGCTCGCGGATGACCGGCGGCAGGGCGAGCTCCTCGATCGTGCGGATCGTGTGCGGGATCGCGCGGCAGACCAGGCTGATCGTCCCGCGCTGGTAGAAGGCGTTGACCCGGAAGCGCGCGACGCCGGTCATCGAGTAGGAGAAGTCCACCTCGTGCTCCGTTTCGAGCTCGGCGAGCTTGACCGGCTCGCGGAGCATGTGCTTGACGGCGTCCTCGGTGTCCTCCGGGCGCAGCGGCGAGGAGCCCTCGATCGGGCGCAGCTCGCCGTCCACGCGCGTCAGCGGCGGCGTCTGCGCCTTGAGGTGCAGATCGGAGCCGCCGAGCTCGACCAGCGTGACCAGGGCGTCGTCGACGTCGAACACGTCCTGGGCATCGGTGCCGCCGGCAGACGGCATGAGCGCCGGCCGCGCACGGGTGGACGGATGGTTCAGCCGGTGGGGCCCGCGGGCGGATCCCACTCGGGGGCCCAGGGGGGATCGATCACCCGGCCGCCGCGCTGCAGCCCGGCGATGCGGCCGCGCTCGTCGTCGTCGAGGTCGAAGTCGAAGACGTCGATGTTGGCCGCGCGGTTGTCGCGTGAGGAGGCCTTGGGGACCGCGGCGACGTGCGGCTGGTCCAGCAGCCAGCGCAGCGCGACCTGGCCGGTGCTCTTTCCGTGCGCCTCGCCGATCTCGCGCAGGACGCCGTCGGCGAGCAGGTCGCCGTGGGCGAAGGGCGAGTAGGCGGTGATGAGCAGGTCGCGCTCGCGGGCCAGAGCGAGCAGGGCGGACTGGCCGAGGTAGGCGTGGTACTCGACTTGGTCGCAGAGGATTGCCGCGTGCTCGAGCGCCTCCTCGACCAGCGCGGTGGGGAAGTTCGAGACGCCGAGATGGCGCACCTTGCCCTCATCCTGCAGCTCGCGCATCGCGCCGAGGGTCTCGCCCAGCGGCACGCCCTCAGGGCTCGGCCAGTGGATGAGCAGCAGGTCGACGTACTCGGTGGCCAGGTCGCGCAGCGAGCTCTCTGCCTGCCTGCGCACCCCGGCGGCGCGCAGGTCGTCGTGGGCGAGCTTCGTGGTGAGGAAGATGTCCTCGCGCTCGGCTGCGGACTCTGCGATCCCGCGGCCGACCTCGGCCTCGTTGCCGTACATCCTCGCCGTATCGACGTGGCGGTAGCCGAGCTCCAGCGCGTCGCGCACGCCCGCGATCGCCTCGGCGCCGGTGATCTGCCAGGTGCCGAGCCCGAGCTTCGGGATCTCGACGCCCTGGACGGTGACGGTCCTCTCCGCGGTCGCTTCCCGGGGCATGCGGCCGCTCTAGGCGACGTCGCGGAGCTTCTGCGCCTCAGCGAGGGACTGCAGCTTCTTCAGCGACTGGTTCTCGATCTGGCGGATGCGCTCGCGCGTGACGTTGAACGTCCGCCCGACCTCGTCGAGCGTCCGCGGGTGCTCCCCCCCGAGGCCGTAGCGCAGCTCGAGCACGCGGCGCTCGCGGTAGGAGAGGTTCTCCAGCGCCTCGCGCAGGGCCTCCTTGGTGAGGATCTC
>JACCQW010000093.1 GCA_013813955.1 Solirubrobacterales bacterium | reverse complement strand
CAGCAGCGCGGCGACCGCTTCGGGCTCCTCGAGGGCGAGGGAGTGCCCGGCGCGCGCGACCACCTCGAAGCGCCCGTTGGGCGTGGCCTCGGCCACGTTGGCGCTGAGCTCGGCGGCGGACACGTGGTCCTCCTCGCCCGCCACCGCGAGGATCGGCACGTCGGTGCTGCCGAGCTCGCCGAGCACGCCCTTGCGCGCGACGACGTGGTGGGCAGCGTCGCCGATCGCGGGATGGTCGAGCGCGAGGATGCGCCCGCGCCAGTGCTCGCGCTCGCCCGCGCGCGCCGCGTCGGCTAGGAACGTGTCGCCGAACATCATCTGCATGACGCTGTCCACGACGGCGTCCGTGCCGTGCTCGCGCAGGTGAGCGACGAGCGGCTCGAGCCCGGCGCCGCGGCGCTCCGGCTCGCCCGAGCTGCCGAGGATCGCGCACGAGAGGATCAGGTCGGGGCGCCGGGCGGCGAGCCGCAGGGCGACGAAGCCGCCCATGGAGTTGCCGGCGACGTGGCAGGACGGCAGCTCGAGCTCCTCGACGAGCGCCGCGGCATCCTCGGTCAGCGTGTCCATGCCGAGCTCGCCGGCAGGCGCCCGGCGGCTGGCACCCTGGCCGCGGTGGTCGTAGCGCACGACCCGGAGCTCCCCGGCGAGGCGCTCGCTCAGGCCGTCGAACATCGTCGAGTCGAGGAACAGCGAGTGGCTGAGCAGCAGCGCGGGCGCGTCGCGCGGGCCTTCGTCGATGAAGTGCAGCCGCGTGTCGTTGACGTCGATCTGCGGCATGGGGGTGCTAGGCGATCTTCAGCACGAGCTTGCCGATGTTCTCGCCGCGGAAGAGGCGCAGCAGGGTCTCGGGGAAGTTCTCGAGCCCCTCGGCCACGTCCTCGCGCGTCTTCAGTTGCCCGGAGGCCAGCCAGCCCCCCATCTCGCGCGCGGCCTCGCCGTAGCGGGTGGCGTAGTCGAAGACCACGAAGCCCTCCATGCGCGCGCGGTTGACCAGCAGCGACATGTAGTTGGCCGGGCCGCTCGGCGCCTGCGTGGCGTTGTACTGCGAGATCGCGCCGCAGATCACGACGCGCGCGCCGCGGGCCAGCCCGGTGAGCGCGGCGTCGAGGATCTCCCCGCCGACGTTGTCGAAGTACACGTCGATGCCGTCGGGGCAGTGCCCGCGCAGCGCCCTGCGCACGTCCTCGGACTTGTAGTCCACGGCTGCGTCGAAGCCCAGCTCGTCGACGAGGTAGGCGCACTTCGCCGCACCGCCGGCGATGCCCACCGCGCGACAGCCCTTGATCCGTGCGATCTGGCCGACGACCTGGCCGACCGCGCCGGCGGCGCCCGAGACGACGACCGTGTCGCCCGCGTGCGCCGCGCCGATGTCCAGCAGCCCGAAGTAGGCGGTCATGCCCGGCATGCCGAGCGTGCCGAGGTACGTCGGCAGCGAAGCGAGCTGGGGATCGACCTTGAAGACGCCGTCGGCGGGGGCGACCGCGTACTCCTGCACGCCGAAGATCCCGCTCACGTGATCGCCCTCGGCCACGCCGCCGGCGCGCGACGCCAGGACGCGGCCGACGCCGCCGGCGCGCATGACCTCGCCGATCGCCACCGGCGCGATGTAGGAGCGCCCCTCGCTCATCCAGCCGCGCATCGCGGGGTCCAGCGAGACGTACTGGACCTGCACGAGCACCTCGCCGTCGCCGGGTTCGCCGACCGGCTCCTCGGTGAGGTCCCAGTCGCCCTCCTCGGGCAGGCCGACCGGGCGAGCGGCGAGCCGGTACTGGCGATTGACGGCGGCCGTTGCCACGGCATCCTCCTCGATCGGGGTCAGAGGTCGATCACGACGGCGCCCTCGGGCGCGTTGACGCAGGTGCGGACCATCTCGCCGTCGGCGCCGGAGACCTCGCCGGTGCGCAGGTCGCGGACCCGGCCGGAGCATAGGCGCCCGATGCAGGTATGGCAGACGCCCATGCGACAGCCGAAGGGCAGCCGCGCCCCGGCCTCCTCGCCCGCCACGAGGATCGGCTGCGAGCCGTCGGACGCCGCCTGGACGGCGCTCCTGACGAAGCGCACGCTGCCGCCCTCGCCGCTCGCGCCGCCCGGCGCGCCGATGACCGGCTGGAAGCGCTCCATGTGCAGGCGGTCGCTGTCGCCCGCCGCGTGCCACTGCTCGCTCATCGCGTCGAGCATCGCGGCCGGGCCGCAGACGAACGCCTCGCGCTCGTGCCAGTCCGGGCACAGCTCGCCGAGAAGGGCGGGGGTCAGTCGGCCCTGCTCGCCGGTGCGCCGCACGTGGAGGGCGTAGCCGGGCTGTCGCGCGGCGAGCAGGCGCAGCTGCTCGCCGAAGATGACGTCGCGCTCCGTGCGCGCGGAGTGCAGGTGGACGGTGTCGCCGAGCGCATCGCGGCGCTCCAGGCTGCGCAGCATGGCCATGATCGGCGTCACGCCGCTGCCCGCGCTGATGAACAGAGACCTGGCGGGCAGCGGCTCGGGCAGCCTGAACGTGCCCTCCACGCCCCCCAGGCGCACGATGTCGCCGGGCCGCGCGCGCCTGACGAGGTGGCGCGAGACGACGCCGGAGTCCAGCAGCTTGGGGGTGATCGAGATGAAGCCGTCGGGGCGACCCGGATCGGAGGTGATCGAGTAGGCACGCCAGTGGTGCACGCCGCCGGCGATCACCCCGATGCGCAGGTACTGGCCGGGCTCGTGGCCTGCCCACTCCTGGCCCGGGCGGATCGTGACCGTGACCGCGTCGGCGGCCTCGCGACGGATGCTCTCGATCCGGCCCCGTAACTCGCGCGTGGACCACAGCGGGTTGATGAGATCGAGGTAGTCGTCGGGCACCAGCGGCGTGAACAGCGAGCGCACCGCACGCAGCGTGCGGCGGCGGGCCGGCGAGACCTTCGGCGCGGCGCCGCGCTCAGCCACGCCAGGGGAGAGGGTGTGGCGAGCGCACGTTCTCGACTGTACCCATGGGCGATCACTAGGGTCCCGTGACATGGCCGTCCCCGAGCTGACCCTCCACGTCCTGGCGCAGTCGCACCCGTGCATGACCGTCGAGGCGGCGCTGCGCCGCAAGGACCTGGCCTACGAGCGCGTGGCGCTCACCCCCGGCAAGCACACCGCGACGATGGAGGAGCTCTACGGCAGTGGGCGCACCACGGTGCCCGGTCTGCTCGTCGACGGTGAGCCCGTCCACGGCTCGCGCCCGATCCTCGCGCGGCTGGAATCGCTGGCGCCCGAGCCGCCGCTGTACCCCGAGCCGATCGCCGGCGCCGTGCGTGAGGCCGAGCGCTGGGGCGACGAGGAGCTGCAGGACCTCGGCCGCCGGCTGTCGTGGGGTGCGCTGCACTTCCGCCCCGAGGCGATGGGCACGCTCGGCGGTGCCGGGCCGCTGGACCCCGCGGGCACCGACTTCGCGATGCGTTTCGTGCACGCCGGCTGGAAGTACCACGGGATCTCCGCCGTGCGACTGGCCGACGACCTCGCGGGGCTGCCCGCCAAGCTCGACCATGTCAACGCCCTCGTCGACGAGGGCGTCTGCGCGGGCGAGGAGCCCAACGCGGCCGACCTGCAGATCGGCGCCACGCTGCGTGTGCTGCTGGTCGTCGGCGACCTGCGCCCCCTGCTCGAGGGCCGGCCCGCCGAGGGCCTGGCCCGGCGGTGGTTCCCCGACTACCCGGGGGATATCCCGGCCGGGGCGTTCCCGGCCGGCTGGGTCCCCACGCGCGGCTGACCCGAGCCCGCTCCGCCTGCCTCAGTGGCCGTCGGGCTGGAAGACGACCTTGAAGGCGCCGTCCTGCTTCTTCTGGAAGATCTCGTAGGCGGCGGGCGCCTCCTCCAGCGGTAGCCGGTGCGTCGCGAAGTCCTCGACGCCCAGCGGGTCGTCGTCGCCGGTGAGCAGCGGCATGATGTCGTCGATCCAGCGCTTGACGTTGGCCTGGCCCATGCGCATGGTGACCTGCTTGTCGAACATCGTGAGCATCGGCATCGGGTCCGCGGCCCCGCCGTAGACCCCCGAAAGCGAGATCGTGCCGCCGCGGCGCACGAGGTCGATCGCGAGGTACAGCGCGCCCAGCCGGTCCACGCCGCCGGTCTTCATGACCTTCTCCGCCACGAAGTCGGGCAGCAGGCCGACCATCTGGTGGGCGATCTTGCCGATCGGCGAGCCGTGCGCCTCCATGCCGACCGCGTCGATGACCGAGTCGGGGCCGCGCCCGTCGGTCAGCTCGCGCACCGTGCCGGCGATGTCGTCCTGCTCGGAGAGGTTCAGCGCGTGCACCCCATGGGCGCGAGCGCGCTCCAGGCGCTCGGGGACGGGGTCGATCCCGATGACCAGGCCGGCGCCGCGCTGCTGGGCGATGCGGCAGGCCATCTCGCCGATCGGCCCCAGCCCGAGCACGGCGACGCTGCCGCCTTCGGGGATGCTCGCGTACTCGACCCCCTGCCACGCGGTGGGTAGGACGTCGGAGAGGTAGACGAAGCGGTCGTCCGGCGGGCCTTCGGGCACCTTGATCGGCCCGTACTGGGCCTGGGGCACGCGCAGGAACTCGGCCTGCCCGCCCGGGACCTGGCCGTAGAGCTTGCTGAATCCGAACAGCGCGGCGCCCATGCCCTCGTCGCGCACCTGGGTCGTCTCGCACTGCGACTGCAGGCCGTGGCCGCACATGTGACAGTGCCCGCAGGAGATGTTGAACGGGATCACGACGCGGTCGCCGGCCTTGACGTGGGTGACCTCCGAGCCGACCTCCTCGACGATGCCCATGGGCTCGTGGCCGAGGATGTCGCCGCCCTCGATGAACGGGCCCAGAACCTCGTAGAGGTGCAGGTCCGAGCCACACAGGCCCGTGCTCGTGACCCGGATGATGGCGTCCGTGGGCTGCTCGATCGCCGGGTCGGGCACGGTGTCCACGCTGACGTTGCGCCTGCCCTGCCAGGTCACTGCCTTCATCGGTGCTCCCGTGTCGGGGTGGGGACACCGCACCGATACCCGCCTCGGCGATCGGCGATCGGCGAACGTCGCGGCGCTAGGCGGTCTGGCGCCGTGGCCAGGCC
>JACCQW010000076.1 GCA_013813955.1 Solirubrobacterales bacterium | reverse complement strand
CTCGCGCCCCGGCCGGCGCGAGGGCACGCGCACGAGGGTGGCGTCGCCGCGGCGCGTCCAGCCCACGTGCTCGGGCGCCTCGAAGCCGGTGGCCAGCCGGCGATAGGAGTTCACCCACTGGTTCGTCACGGCGGTGAGCTCGCGCGTGTGGGCGAGCACCCCGGCGAGGAAGGCCCGCCCCGCGCCCGACAGCGCCTGGGCGGGATCGGGGTCGTGAAACGCGTTGCGCTCGCCCTCGAACAGCGACACGTGCAGGTGCATCCCCGAGCCCGGGTGCGCGGCCAGCGGCTTGGGCATGAACGTCGCGTAGGCGCCCAGCTCGTGGGCGGCCTCCTTGACGGCCAGGCGAAAGGTCGTCACCGCGTCGGCCATCGAGAGCGCGTCGGCGTGCGCGAGCTGGATCTCGTGCTGGGAGGGCGCGACCTCGTGGTGGGACTCCTTGACCGGGATCCCCATCTGCTCGAGGTACTCGATCGTGCGCCGCCGGAAGTCGCTGCCGACGTCCAGCGGCGTCAGGTCGAAGTACGCGCCGTCGTCCAGGGCGATCGGTGCCGCGCCGTTCTCCCCCAGGGCGCCGAACAGGAAGAACTCGATCTCGCAGCCGACCTGCATCGTGTAGCCGAGGCCGGCCGCCTGGTCGAGCACGCGCCGCAGCGCGGTGCGCGAGTCGCCGGCGAACTCGGCGCCGTCGGGCAGGCGCATGTCGCAGAACATCCGGGCGACCAGGGAGTCCGGGCGCCAGGGGAGCACCTGAAACGTGCGCGGGTCCGGGTGGGCGATGACGTCCTGCTCGCGCTGCCGGGCTCCGCCCTCCAGCGACGAGCCGTCCAGGCCGACGCCCTCCTCCAGCGCGGACTCCAGCTCGGAGACCGGGATCGCGAAGCTCTTCAGCAGGCCCAGGACGTCCACGAACCACAGGCGCACGAAGCGCACGCCGCGCTCCTCGACCGTGCGCAGCACGAAGTCCTTGTGACCCGTCACCGGTCGAACCTACGGGCGACGGGGGCGCGTGTCTTTGTCCACCGGTCCCAACCCGGTTGTCCACTCGGTCCAGGTCGTGATCGGTCACGCCGCGCGTTCACACAGCGTTCATCGCGGGGACGCGGCGGGGAAACCGCGAGCGCCGAGCATGCCCACGGTGGAGTCCACCCGCACGCAATGCCCGTACTGCGGGGTCGGGTGCGGCCTGATCGCCGGCGTGCGCGACGGTCGCCTGGCCGAGGTGCGCGGCGACCCGATCCATCCCGTCAACCGGGGGCGGACGTGTCGCAAGCCGCTCGAGCTGGCGCACGCTGTGCACGCGCCCGACCGCGCCACGGTGCCGCTCGTGCGCGCATCGCGCGAGGCGCGGCTGGAGGCGGTCGGCTGGGACGAGGCCCTCGGGGGCCTCGCCGGGCGCCTGCGCGCGATCGTCGACGAGCACGGGCCCGACGCGATCGCCTTCTACATCTCCGGCCAGCTGCTGACCGAGGACTACTACGCGGTGAACAAGCTGGCCAAGGGCTACCTGGGGACGAACAACGTCGACTCCAACTCGCGGCTGTGCATGTCCTCCGCGGTGGCGGGCTACAGCGGCGCCTTCGGCTTCGACGGGCCCCCGCCCGCCTATGCGGACCTCGCACTCGCCGACTGCTTCCTGCTGCTGGGGACGAACACGGCGGCCTGCCATCCCATCGCGTGGTCGCGGATCCGCGACCGCCAGGCCGAGGGCGCGTTCGTGATCTGCGCCGACCCGCGCGCGACGGCGACGGCGCGCGCCAGCGATCTGCACCTCCCGGTGCGCCCCGGCACCGACCTCGCGCTGCTCAGCGGGCTGCTGCACGTGGTCGAGCGCGACGGGCTCGTGGACGCCGCCTTCGTGGAGCGCCACACCACGGGGTGGGAGGAGACCCTCGCGGTCGCGCGCGAGTGGGCCCCCGACCGCGCCGCGGAGGTGTGCGGCGTGCGGGCCGAGCTCATCGAGGCCGCCGCGCGGCGCTTCGCGGGCGCCGGCGCGGCGATGGCGCTGTGGTCGATGGGCGCCAACCAGTCTTCGGTGGGCACGCTGAAGAATCGCGCCCTGATCAACCTCTGCCTGGCCACCGGGCACATCGGCCGGCCGGGCTCGGGGCCGCTCTCGCTCACCGGCCAGCCCAACGCGATGGGCGGGCGGGAGACCGGCGGGCTCGCCCACCTGCTGCCCGGCTACCGCAAGGTCACCGACGCGGGCGACCGCGCCGCGATGGCCGCCCACTGGGGCGTGCCGGTGCAGCGTCTGTCGCCCGAGCCCGGGCTGCCGGCGGTCGCGCTGTTCGACGCGCTCGAGGAGGGGCGGGTGAAGGCGGTGTGGATCATGGCCACCAACCCGCTGGTCTCCCTGCCGGACTCCGCCCGCGCACGCGCGGCGCTGGAGCGCGCCGAGCTCGTCGTCGTCCAGGACGCCCACCACCCCACGGAGACCTCGTCGCTGGCCCACGCCGTGCTGCCCGCCGCCGCGTGGCCGGAGAAGGACGGCGCGATGACGAACTCCGAGCGGCGCGTGGCGCTCGTGCGGCGCGCGCTGGCGCCGCCCGGCCAGGCG
>JACCQW010000065.1 GCA_013813955.1 Solirubrobacterales bacterium | reverse complement strand
GCGGTGCCCGAGGGCGCCGTCTGCGGCCTGGAGAACGCGGCGGCGGCGGCCGCGAACGAGCTGGTCGTCCTGTCGGTGCCGTTTCGCAGCCAGTCCGAGACGCTGACGAACCTGAAGGGCGCGCTGCGCGAGGGCCAGCTCGTCGTCGACGCCACCGTGCCGCTCGCAGCAGCGGTCAGCGGCAGGGCCACGCGCATGCTCGGCGTCTGGCAGGGCTCGGCCGCCCAGCAGGCCCAGGAGATGGTCCCCGACGGCGTGCGCGTCGTCAGCGCGCTGCACACCGTCAGCGCCTCCTCGCTGGCCGACCTCGGTCATGATCTCGACGAGGACGTGCTCGTGGCCGGTGACCGGCGTGCGGACAAGCAGCGTGTCGCCGAGCTGATCGACTCGATCGACGGCCTGCGCTGCGTGGACTGCGGGCGCCTGGAGATGGCGCGGCTGGCCGAGGGGATGACCGCCCTGATGATCTCGATCAACGTCCGCCACAGGACGCACGCCGGCATCAAGATCACCGGGCTGCCCGACGACCTCTGGCCCCCGCTGAAAGGCGAGGCCTGATGGGTTCGCCCGTGGTGGTCCTGGCCGGCGGGACGGGCGGCGCCAAGCTTGCGCGCGGGATGCTCGACGTCGCGGGCGAGGACCTCGTCGTGATCGCCAACACGGCCGACGACCTCGAGGTCCACGGCGCCTACGTCTCCCCCGATCCCGACCTGTGCATCTTCTGGCTGGCCGACCGCATCGACGATCGCGGCTGGGGGCTGCGTGACGACACGTTCGCGGTCATGGACGGCCTGCGCGCGCTGGGCGCCGACGTCTGGTTCGAGCTCGGCGACCGCGATCTGGCGGTGGGCATAGAGCGCGCCCGGCGCCTGGGCGAGGGGGCGCGGCTGACCGAGACGCTGGCCGAGCTCGGTGCCGCGCTCGGGTTGCGGGCGCGGGTGCTGCCCATGGCCGACGTGCCCGTGCGCACGTCGGTGCGCGCACGTGACGCCTGGACGCCGTTTCAGGAGTTCATGATCCGCGGCTGCGGTGAGGGGCCGGTGCAGGACATGCGGCTGCACGGGATCGACGAGGCGGCGCTGACCGCCGAGGCGCGCGCGGCGATCGCGAGCGCGCGGGCGATCGTCATCGGGCCCTCCAACCCCGTTATCTCGATCGGGCCGATCCTCGCCGTACCGGGGATGCGCGGCGCGCTGGTCGCAAGCGCGGCACCGGTGGTGGCGGTCTCGCCGATCGTCGGCGGCTCCGTGCTCAAGGGCCCGACCGAGCCGTTCATGCGGTGGGCCGGGCACCCGCTCAGCGCGAACGGGGTCGCCGCCCACTACGCGGGCCTGCTCGACGGCCTGGTCGCCGACGAGGAGGCCGACGGCCTGCCGGTCCTGCGCACCGACACGCTGATGGCCGACGCCGCGGGACGCCGCCGCTTGGCCGCCGAGACACTGCGCTTCGCCGAGGGCCTTGCGGCGTGACACCGCGCGCCTCCGCCTCAGCGGATGCCGCGCGCCGGGAGGCGCGGCGCTCCGGCGCGATCTTCGCGATCCTCCCCGTCAAGCGCTTCGACGCCGCCAAGCAGCGCCTCGACCACGAGCTGTCGGGGGGCACGCGCCGCGCGCTGGCCGAAGCGATGGTCACCGACGTCCTGACCGCCCTGCGGCGCACCGAGGCCGTGGACGCGGTCCTGCTCGTGACCGCCGAGCCCGCCGCCGAGGCGATCGGCCGCGGCTACGGCGCCCGCGTGCTGCACGACGACCAGCAGGCCGGCCAGAGCGCGGCCACCCAGATCGGGCTGCGCCACGCGATCGAGGCCGGCGCCACCCGGGCGCTGCTGGTACCCGGCGACACCCCGGCCCTGGACCCGGCCGAGCTCGGCGCGCTGCTCGCCCGCCGGCCCGCGGGCCCTGCCGACCTCGTGATCGTCCCCGACCGCCACGGCACCGGCACCAACGCGCTGCTGATTGCTCCCCCGCGAGCGATCATCCCCAGCTTCGGCCCCGGCAGCCTCGCCCGCCACGAGGCGGCCGCCGTGGCCGCCGCACGGCGCCTCGGCGCCACCATCGCGAGCCATGACGACACGACCGAAGCTCAGGTCGCGGCCTCCCGCGCCATCGGCGTGGCGGTGGCCGAGTTCC
>JACCQW010000062.1 GCA_013813955.1 Solirubrobacterales bacterium | reverse complement strand
CCCAGTAGCTGGCCGTCTGTGCGAGCGGCGTGGCGGAGACGAGCGCGACCCGTCCCCCCGCGCGGGCCGCGCACAGCGCGGCGTACAACCCGGCCCCGCCGGCCCCGACCACCACGACGTCGCTGGGGAGCACCCGTTCTCCGGCCACCGGCGGGGTACCGTACCCGGATGGCCGCGCCGGTCCTGCTGCGCCACGCCTCCTCCGCCGAGCACGACACCGGTCGCGGGCACCCCGAGTCCGCCCGCCGGATGGTGGCGGTCGAACGGGCGCTGAGCGAGCGCGACTGGCTGGGGTGGGACGTGCGCGAGTCGCCCACCGTGGACCGAGCGGTGCTGGAGGCGGTGCACTCCCGGCGCCACGTGGAGCGCATCGAGGCCATCTGCGAGCGCGGCGGCGGCGCGATCGACGTCGACACGATCCTGGGCGAGCGCTCCTGCGAGGCCGCGCTGCGCGCCGCCGGCGGCGCGGTGGCGATGGTCGACGCGCTGCTCGGCGAGGGCGCCGGCACGGCGGGGTCGCTGCATCGCCCGCCCGGTCACCACGCCCTGGCCGAGCGGGCGATGGGCTTCTGCCTGTTCAACAACGTGGCGGTCGCGGCGCGCCGGGCACTGGACGCCCACGGCGCGGGCCGCGTGCTGATCCTCGACTTCGACGTGCACCACGGCAACGGGACCAACGACATCTTCCGCTCATCCGACGAGGTCCTGTTCTGCTCGGTCCACGAGTCGCCGCAGTACCCGGGGACCGGGCCGGCGTCGGACGTCGGCAGCGGGGCGGGGGAGGGGTGTACGGTGAACCTGCCGGTCGGCCACGGGGCGGGCGACGAGGCGTGGACCTCGCTCGTCGAGCACGTCGTCCACCCGCTCGGCCGGGCGTACGCCCCGGGGCTCGTGCTGCTGTCCGCGGGCTACGACGCGCACGCCGACGATCCGCTGGGCGGCTGCGCGGTGACCGACGCGGGCTTCGCGGCGATGGCCGCGTCGATGCGCGCGCTGGCCGACGACCTGGGCGTGCCGCTGGGCATCGTGCTCGAGGGCGGCTACGACGTCGATGCGCTGGCGCGCTCGCTGCTGAGGACGCTCGAGGTCGCCGCCGCGCCGGCCCCGCCGGCTCCGCCGGAGGTCCCCGTCCACCCGCTGGCCGCGCAGGCCGTGCGGCGCCTTGCCGCGGGTCGGTGGCAGCTCTAGCCAGAGCAGCACTGCGGCGTCGCGGTGATCGGGCGATGCAGGGTTATCGCGATCCCGCACAGCTCCGCTGGACGCATGATCGAAAAGCGCGTCCGCCGATGCGCGTGTCGATGCGGCTGGACCGATGAGCGGGCATCGAACTCGGGGAGAAACAGATGTCACGCGTACTCGTAGCGGCACTTGTCGCAGTCGGTCTGGCCGCCCTACCGGCCGCTTCTGAGGCCAGATCCGCCACGACGCAGCTGAAGGGGACCGTCGTCGGCTCTCCCTACGTCGCCGGCCCCACTCGCTCTGCGGTGCCGGTCCTCATCTCCAAGCAGTCGGCCAAGCGGGCCGGGCTGAAGTCGCCCGTGGGCATCCTCATCCTCCCCCGCCGTCTGACGGTACGCACACCGGAGGGCAGGGTCCTGCCCGGCCGCCTTCGCCTCGGCGACCGCTGGAAGGGTCGTGCCCGGCTGTCGCGCGAGACCCGCAAGGCGGTGTATGCCCGGATCGCGCTGCGGCGCATCGATGTCTACCGCCGGTCGAAGGCGCTGTCGACCGAGGAGCTTGTCGCGCTCGTCCAGCAGACGCGCAGGGACCTCTTCCACCTGCAGGGCGTCGTGCGCAACCTCACGCTCTCCACGGCGAGCCAGTTCTCCTCCCTGCGCGCCGATGTCGCCAGCCTGCGCGCCGACCTCGGCGCGGTACGCAACGACCTCACGGCGGTGAAGGCGCAGGTCGCCGCGCTCGCCAACACGCTCGAGAGCCTGCGCACCGCGCTTCAGGCTCGGATCGACGCGCTGGACTCCGGGCTGCAGGGCCTTCGCGGGACGCTGACCGGGCTGCTCACACGCACCCAGGCGATCGAGGACCGCCTGGCGGCGCTCGAGGCGAGCCTCGCCCAGATCACGCAGACGCTCGCCGCACTGCAGAGCGGCCTCGCCGGGCTCGGCGGCACGGTCGGTACGTTGAGCACCAACCTCACGAACCTGACGAGCCGCGTGGGCGCGATCGAGCAGCTGCTCGCCACGCTCGCGCCGGGCGACGTCACCGGCGCGCTGGGCGACCTGGTCACCATCCAGAACCAGATCTCCGGTCTGGCGAGCGATCTCGGAACGGTGCAGGGCGGCCTGGGATCTTTGACCTCCACGGTCACTACGCTCACCGGCCGCGTCGACGCGCTGCCCGACCTCACGGGTGCCGTCAGCACCCTCACGACGCGGCTTGACACGCTTGACACGACGGTGACCTCGCTGACTACAACCTTCAACGGCCTGGCCGCCAACGTGTCGGGCCTGACCAGCGGACTGGGGACCCTCAACACGACGGTGGGCGGCCTCACCGGGACCGTCTCCAGCCTGTCGAGCACCGTCGCCGGGCTGGGGGTCACCGACAGCGTGCTCGCGGGACGCCTGAACACGCTCGAGAGCACCGTCACCTCGCTCGCGGACGCCGTCCCAGACCTCACCTCGACCGTCGCCGGCCTGAGCACGCAGGTCGCCGGCCTCGGCGCCGCAGACACCGGCCTGCAGAGCCAGATCACCGGCCTGAGCACGACGATCAGCGGGGTCAGCACCGGGCTTGAGGGCGTCAGCGACCGCGTGACCGCGGCGGAGTCGTCGCTGGCCGCGGTGCAAACCACCGTGAGCGGCCTGGGCATCACCGACGCCGCCCTTCAGAGCCAGTTGAACTCACTCAGCGCTTCGCTGGGCATCGTGGACTCGAGCGTGAGCTCGCTCGGAACGCGTGTGACCAGCGCCGAGGGCACGCTCTCCACGCTGCAGGGGACGCTCGCGACCGCCACCAGCAGCCTCCAGGGTCAGATCACGTCGCTGAGCAGCGGGCTCGCCACGACCAACACGACGCTGGGCACGCTGACCGGCACGGTCAGCGACCTCAACAGCAGCGTGAGCACGCTGCAGGGCCAGGTGGGCTCGCTCGACGCGACCGTCAACGGCCCCAGCGGGCTCGTGCAGGACGTCGCCGGGCTCTGCGGCCTGAGCATCCTGGGCATACCGCTGGGCACCGCCTGCGTGTAGGGGCGGATCTCGTGCCCGCACACCGCCGCCGGCGGCCGAGCGCCCATCACCCGCGTTCAGCACCTCCGCGAGCAGCACAGCTAGGGCAGCGGCGCTGAGCCGCCGTCGGCGGGTGGCGTGGTCCGGGTCTGTCCCGGGCCGGGCTGCGTGCCGGTGGGCGGCGCCGGCGCCGGCGTCTGGCCGGGCACCGC
>JACCQW010000060.1 GCA_013813955.1 Solirubrobacterales bacterium | reverse complement strand
GCGCGGCGCCGGGCTCGCGCCGCTGCGCTGGGCGATCGTGCTGTGGCGCTTCGGGCGCCCGCACACGCTGATCGGGACGTTCGTGAGCGTGGTCTCGCTGTACCTCGTCGCGGTCACGGTCCTGCCGGGCCACGCGGTGGGCGACCGGCCGGGCGACCTGCTCGCCACGCTCGTCGCGGCGCTGTGCGTGAACGTCTTCATCGTCGGCGTCAACCAGCTCACCGATGTCGAGATCGACCGCATCAACAAGCCATATCTGCCGATCGCGGCGGGGGCGCTGTCGCCCGCGGGCGGCCTGGCGATCGTCGTGGTCGCGGGGATCGCACCGCTCGTGATGGCCCTCACGCAGGGCGCGCTGGAGACCGGCGCCGTGCTCGCCGGCCTGGCGGTCGGTGCGGCCTACTCGCTGCCGCCGGTGCGCCTGAAGCGCTTCCCGACGCCCGCGTCGCTGTCCATCTCGCTCGTGCGCGGGATCGTGGTCAACCTCGGCGTGTACCTGCACTTCTCGCTCACGCTGACCGGCGAGGCCTCGATCGCCGCGGCGGTGTGGGCGCTGACCCTGTTCGTCGTGCCCTTCAGCTTCGCCATCGCGATCCTCAAGGACGTCCCCGACATCGAGGGCGACCGCCGCTACGCGATCGCCACGTTCAGCGTGCGCCTGGGCCCCGAGCCGGTCGTGCGGGTCGCGCTCGCAGCGCTCACCGTCTCCTACCTGGCGATGGCGGCGATCGGCCCGTTCGTGCTCGACGAGCTCAGCGCCCCGGTGCTCGTCGCCGCGCACCTCGGCGCTCTGGCGCTGCTGTGGCGCTCCCGCGCGCGTACCGACGTGAGCTCGGTGGCCTCGTTCACCGCGTTCTACATGGTCGTCTGGAAGCTCTTCTTCCTCGAGTACGCCGCGGTCGCGCTCGCGGCGCTGGCGGGGTGACCGGCCTCGACGACATCGTCGCCCGCGCGCTGGCCGAGGACCTCGGCGCCGGCGACGTCACCACGCTGGCCACCGTGCCCGAGGGCGCACACGCGGTGGCGACGATCACCCAGAAGGCGGACGGGGTCGTGTTCGGGCTGGATGTCGCGGAGGCGGCGTTCCGCGCGCTGGACGGGGGGGTGGCGCTCGAGCGCCTGGGCGCGGAGGGCACGTGGCGCCAGGCGCCCGCGCCCGTGCTGCGCGCCACCGGCGCCGCCCACGCTCTGCTCGGCGCCGAGCGCACCGCGCTGAACTTCCTGGGGCGCCTGTCCGGCGTGGCGACGCTCACCGCCCGCTGCGTGCAGGCGGTGGAGGGCACCGGCGCGCGGATCCTCGACACGCGCAAGACGACCCCCGGGCTGCGCGCGCTGGAGAAGGCCGCGGTCGCCGCGGGCGGGGGCCTGAACCACCGCGCCGGCCTACACGACATGGTCCTGGTCAAGGAGAACCACGCGGCGCTGGCGGGCGGGGTGGGGGAGGCGGTGCGAGCCGCCCGGCGTGCCTTCCCCGATCTGTCGCTGGAGGTCGAGTGCCGGACCATGGAGGAGGTCGACGAGGCCCTGGCCGCCGGCGCCCCGCGGCTGTTGCTCGACAACATGGGCCCCGGCGAGCTGCGAGCGGCCGTGCGCCACGTCGGCGGCCGGGCGCAGCTGGAGGCCAGCGGCGGGATGACCCTCGACACGCTCAGGGCTCACGCGGAGACCGGGGTAGACTTCATCTCGGTGGGTGCGCTGACGCACTCCGCTCCCGCCCTGGACCTGTCCCTGATCCTGGAGGCGCTGCCATGAACCTTCCCATGGCCCCCACCGCCGCCGCGAACGCCCCGCTGGAGCTGTACGACGTCAGGCAGCTGCAGGAGGAGGTCCGCGCTCTGGCCCGCGAGCGCGACGCGGTCATCCTGGCCCACAACTATCAGGTGCCCGAGGTGCAGGACGTGGCCGACTACGTCGGCGACTCGCTCGGGCTCTCCCAGCAGGCCGCCGCCGCGAACGCCTCGGTCATCGCCTTCTGCGGCGTGCACTTCATGGCCGAGACCGCCTCGGTGCTGTGCCCGGACAAGACCGTCCTGATCCCGGACCTGGACGCCGGCTGCTCGCTGGCCGACGCGATCACGCCCGAGCAGCTGCGCGCATGGCAGGCCGACCACCCGAACGCGGTCACGGTGATGTACGTCAACACGACGGCGGAGATCAAGGCGCTCACCGACTACTGCGTGACGTCCTCCAACGCGGTGGCCGTCGTCGAGCACATCCTGCGCGAGCACGGGCCGGACACCGAGATCCTCTTCGGGCCGGACATGTTCCTCGGCGCCTACGTCGAGAAGCGCATCGGCCGCGCGCTGCACGTCTGGGACGGTGAGTGCCACGTGCACGCCGGCATCCGGCCCGGGGACATCGAGCGCGTCCGCGCCGCGCATCCGGGCGCGGACTTCCTCATCCACCCCGAGTGCGGCTGCTCGACATCGGTCATGGAGTACGTCGCCGCCGGTGACGTGGACTCAGAGGGCGTGCACATGCTCTCCACCGGCGGCATGCTCGGCTACGCACGCGAGGCCAAGCCGGGCCAGACGGCGATCGTCGCCACCGAGATCGGGATGCTGCACCCGCTGCGCGAGGCCGCGCCGGACACCGAGTTCATCGCCGCCAACGAGCGGGCCGCGTGCACCTACATGAAGATGATCACGCTGCCCAAGCTGCGCGACTGCCTGCGTGACGGCGTCCACGAGGTCAAGGTTCCCGCCGAGGTCGCCGAGCGCGCCCGCGTGCCGATCGAGCGCATGGTGGCCATCTCCTGAAGGGGGGTGCCTGACGTTGACCTCCTCTGAGGACGTCAACGTGAGCCACCCTCCGGTGATGCCCCGGCCGTCGTGGAACTTCGACGTGCGGTCCGCCACGCCCGGACGCGGGAATGTCGTTCGGCATGTTTGCGCGCCCGGTTAGATTCGGCGGCGTGCGCGACTGGCCGCCGATCCACGACCCGCAGGTGCTCGAGTGGCTCGCCCTGGACGACGAGGCGTGGCGTGCGGTGCTCGAGCAGCGCATCCGTGGGTTCGGGCGGCGCCCGTACGACGCGGCCGCTCTCGAGCGTGCGCTCAGCTACCCGTGGGAACGGCCCGCCGGCTCGTTCGTCCTGCGCGACGGCGAGGTCGAGCAGGTCGAGGACATGGAGCCGGGCGACCGCCGCGCCGTCGTGTCGGCGTTCGCCCGCGACCGGCATCCGCTCGTGGCCTTCGGAGCCAACGGCGCGCCGTCGCGCCTGCAGGCTCGGTTCGCCGCGTTCGACGACCCCGCGGATCGCGCAGCGCTCGTCCTGACCGGCGAGCTGCATGGCGTGGACGTCGGCGCGCAGGCGTCCCCGACCGCGTTCGGGACGATGCCGGGTGCGCTCATCGCGAGCCCGGGGACGGCCGTGCGCGCGTCGGTGCTCTGGCTCACGCCGCCGCAACTCGCGGAGCTGACGAAGGCCGAGCTCGGCTACCGCCTCGGGCGGCTCGACCGCGCCCGTTTCGTGATGGACGAGGCGGGCGTCGCGGTCGACGACCTCTTCGCCTACGTTTCGCGCATCGGCGCGCTGCGCCTCGACGGCGAGGCGGTCGCTCTCGCGGCGATCCCCGCCACAGGCAGGTCCGCGCGCGCGATGACCCAGGAGCAGCTCCTTGACGTGGTGGCAACCCTGGCGCTCGGCCCCTCCGCGCGCGCCGGCGACGTCGTGCGCATGTGCTTCGAGGACATGCCATCGCTCGCGCAGAAGATCGCACCGCTGACGTGGCCGACCGCGGTGCGCCTCCCGGACGATCAGTGGACGCCGTATCCCGTGCCGTGACCGTCGCCTGACGAACACGCTGCTGCTTTCGATGCGACCGACGTCAAGCTGAAGAGGTCCGGCTCTCGCCGGCCGCGCCTCTACGCGCCTCTTGGACGGCGGGCGAGCCGGATGCCGTCGCGACGGCATCGATCATCCTCACGCCGTCGGGACGCCGTCGGCCGCCTTGCGAAGCGCCGCGATGTCGAGAGCCAGCCGCACGGCCCCTCCTCTCCGCTCTGCGACAGCGCGTCCCAGTAGTAGTCGACATCGTCCTGGGTCTCGCAGCGGTGTCGAACCACAGATTCGGGGTGATCTTCGGCATCGCGCTGCGTCCTCTCCTGGGCGGGAACGGGCCTACGGCAAGGCGTCACCCTGAGCTCGCGAGTGCGGGGTCGCCCGTGCCCGCATCGTCAGCATCACGCTGATGATCGCAACGAGGATGCCCCAGCCGATGAAGCTCACGAAGCCGATCGGGGTCACTGCGATGACGGCAAGCGCGATCGCGATCCAACCGATCCACTTCGGCAGCGCACCGCCGCTGAGCACCGAGATCCCCAGCGCGAGCAGGAAGATCTGGCTTCCCATCGCGAACGGCACGAAGTCGTTGTTGTAGAGCGCGCTCAGCGCCTGTACCGCGGCGGGATCGATCTCCTCGGCCGTGTCGGTGAGCGCGAAGATGATCGAGGCATCGATCGCGAGACCGACTGCGATGATGATCGCCCCGGCTAAGAGGACCGTGGGCAGGAAGTCCCCCTTGCCCTCGCCCTCGCGCAGGATCGCTCGTAGGTGGGCGCCGAAGAAGACGAGCAGCGTGCCCGCCAGTGCCGTCAGAATGGCGCTCAGGACCTGGGAGCCCTCGTTGTCGACGTAGAAGTCGACGATCTCCTGGGCCGGATCGCCCGGGTCCGGGGTATCGCCGCTGATCATGAAGCCGACGATCGCCAGCACGAAGAACGCCAGGCCCGTCAGCGGAACCATCCAGCTCCTTCCCCTGCCCATGCGCCCTGCCTTTCGCTCGTAGTGCGACTGCGATGCCGAGCGCAGTAGTAACCGGAGCGGGAGGGATTTGCAAGGCCGGCGCCGTCCCCGGATGCCACAGCCCTCCTGCAGCGCTCCGAGGGGGTGGAGCGGGCGCGGGTTCGGGCGCGCCGGGTTCGGGCGCGGGTTCGGGGGCGCCGGGTTCGGGTTAGTCGACGCGTCGCTTGAAGACGATCACGTGACCGTCCTTCTCGCGATGCAGGTTGACGTCGAGGAAGACGGTGGCAAGCTCCCATCCCTCGGCCCCGAGCCGCGTGAGCTCCTCCTGGAGCTTCTCGCGGTCGAGCTCTTCACTCTGCCGGCCCATGAAGCCGTGCGTGATGACGGTGGTCGTGTACTCCCAGATGGTCATGTGCGCGGAGCCTACCCCGCTCGTGGGAATCGTCAGGCCGGTCCAGGTCCGCCATCACCAGAGGTCACCGTCGCGCCAGTCGCAGGTGAGCTCACCGGACACGTCGAGCGAGAGCGCCACGGGAAGGACGTAGACAGACCCGTCCTCGTCCTCGGTGCGCATCATCCCGGTTGGAGTGAGCGCCGAGGTCGGACCCTTCCACGATTTCCAGCCACGCCCCTCATAGAATTCCGCAGCCTCGTCCGTGGCGCCAAGCGCGCCCAGCTCGTACGCGCCAC
Source organism: Solirubrobacterales bacterium (assembly GCA_013813955.1). Taxonomy (GTDB): domain Bacteria; phylum Actinomycetota; class Thermoleophilia; order Solirubrobacterales; family Solirubrobacteraceae; genus CADCVQ01. The sequence continues at coordinate 330 of JACCQW010000060.1, read as the reverse complement.
GCACCACGCGCTCGAGCGCCTCCATCATGGCCGCGCCGTGCCCCCGCCGTCGCCGGTCCGCGCGCACGCCGACGCCCTCGACATAGCCGGCTCGCAGCGCCCGTCCGCCGTGCAGGAGCCGCCTCTGGACGACGGACGCGTGCCCGACCAGCTCGTGTCCGTCCCAGACGAGTGCATGTACTCCGCCGAGGCTGTGCTCCCAGTCGTGGTCGCTCATGTCGCCTGCGAAGACCACGTCGAGCAGGGCGCGCGCCGCCGTGAGTGTCGCTGCATCCAGGTCGGCGGTGTGAGCGGTGCGTATGTCGATCATGCGCGCATCGGCGTCCTCGG
>JACCQW010000040.1 GCA_013813955.1 Solirubrobacterales bacterium | reverse complement strand
GTCGAGAGCGAGGCGACCGAGGTCGACCCGCCGCGGCACGAGCTGCCGTGAGCATCGGGGTCGAGCACGAGGCGCCGCGGGCGGACGCGGGGCCCGGGTTCTCCGACGCGGTCACGTTCGCGTTCGGCGACAGCGCCGCCGCCGTGTACGGGATCGCCCGGGTGGGCCTGGCCGGGGGCGGCGGCAGCGGCCTGGCCGTGCTCTTCGCCGACTCCGAGGCGGTCGCAGCCAGCGCCGAGGGCGCCGTGAAGGTCGACGTGCACGCGTGGGAGTCGGTGCGGGCGGCCGGCGTGTCCACGACGGTGCAGGCGCCGCTTCAGGCGTGGACGGCGGACTACGAGGGCGACGAGGCCGGCTTCGCGCTGCGCTTCGAGGCCGTCTCGGCGCCCGCGGTGCTGCAGGCCGATGCGCCCGTGGCGCGCGCCGGCGGCATGCAGGGCTACGAGCAACTCTGCGCGGTGACCGGCACGGCGCGGATCGGCGCGCGCGAGGTGCGGATCGACTGCCTGGGCCAGCGCGGGCACCTGTGGGGCACGCCGGACTGGGAGCGCATCGAGCTGGCGCGCACGCTGTGCGCGTGGCTGGGCGAGGATCGCGCGGTGACGCTCACGGCGGTGCGGCCCGCCGCGGCGTCCAACCACGCCGACGAGGAGATCGCGGCGTGGCTGCTGGAGGGCGGCGAGCCGGTGGCGGTCGCCGACCCGCGGCTGTCGACGACCTACGACGCGAGGCTGCGCCAGCGTCGCGCGGGCCTCGAGCTGTGGTCAGACGACGAGGGCGCCTTTGCGCGGCGGGCGGCCGGCGAGGTGCTGTGCGGCACCACGCTCGACCTCGGGCGTTTGCGCCTGGACACCGCGTTCTTCGCCTGGCGCATGGAGGGACGCACCGGCGTCGGACGCTACGACGTGCTGCGACGCAGCGGCGGGTCCGACGGCGACCACGCGTGATCGCCGCGATCATCTGCGACTTCGGCGGCGTGCTGACCTCGCCGCTGATCGGCTCGTTCGCGCGCTTTCAGGACCACGCGGGGATCCCGCTGAAGTCGCTGGGCCGGGCGATGGCGACGATCACCGAGCGCGACGGCGCGCACCCGCTGTTCGAGCTCGAGTGCGGGCGCATGACCGAGGCCGCCTTCCTGGACGGGCTGTCGGCGACGCTGGGCGAGGACCTCGGCCGCCCCGTGCCCATGCACGAGTTCTCCGAGCACCTGTGGGCCGGGCTGCACCGTAACGAGCCGCTCATCGAGCTGATGTGCGAGCTGCGCGACGCGGGCTACCGCATGGCACTGCTGACCAACAACGTCCGCGAGTGGGAGCCGCGCTGGCGCTCGATGCTGCCCGTCGACGAGATCTTCGAGCTCGTGGTCGACAGCGCGTTCGTCGGCATGCGCAAGCCCGACCACGCGATCTACGAGCTGACCGTCGAGCGCCTCGGCGTGCCCGCCGAGCGGTGCCTGTTCATCGACGACTTCGCCCACAACTGCGCGGCGGCGCGCGAGGTCGGCATGACCGCCGTCCACTACGAGGAGCCGGACCGTGCGATCGCGGAGATCCGCGCCGCGCTGGCCCCCGAGCGGCCTGAGGCGGCCTAGTTGCTGGAGCCCAGCCGGTCCCAGAGGTAGAGCTCGAGGCACTCCGTCGCGAGCTCCATGCAGCGATCGTGCGAGAGGTGCGGCAGGACCGTCTCCAGCGCCTGCTCCTCCGCGACGCCGGCGTCGAAGGCCTCCTCGCCGCGGAAGCCCGCGGCGATCTTGAGCGCCTCGCGGCGGTTCTCCCCCAGCGTCGGGAACACGTTGACCAGGAACTCGCGGTTGGCCACCGGGTGGCCGACCTCCATCGAGGCGTGCCACGCGGCGAGCATCGAGAGGTCGTGCTCGTCGAGGTCGCCGACCGCCTTGGCGTAGTGCGAGGCCAGCTCGGGCTCGGGGATCTCGTCCACCCATGCGCGGACCAGCTCTCCCAGCAGCTGCCGGCGAGCCTCGCGCCCGACGGACTCGGCGATCACCCGGATCGCATCCTGCGGTTCGATGAAGCAGAGGGGCATTCGCAGCTCCCTGGCGCTCGGGAAGGACGGGACACGGAGCACCGTACGGACGGCGCCGGACGGCATTTCGCCCGCCGCCGCTCGGATCTGCGCGCGGTGCGGAATGCGCTCGGGGCGAGTTTCAGGACCCGGTGCCGCCGCGCGTTCGACAGAACTCTCGCTCGGCGCACTGCGATCGTCAGGGGCTGAACTCCCCTCCGCCGCCCGCGGGCGCGAACTCGGGAGCGGGCTCCCCGGCGGGGGCGGGCGCCGGCGCCGAAGCGGGCGCGGACGGCCCGGCCGAGGAGGCCGAGGAGGCGGAGGAGGCGGGGGCGAACTCCTGGCCCGTATCGGCGGGTGCGAACTCTCCGGGCGGTCGTGCTGCAGG
>JACCQW010000318.1 GCA_013813955.1 Solirubrobacterales bacterium | reverse complement strand
GGGGACGGGTGTGCGATCGGCGGCGGGGATCGGGTCGGCCACCGGCGGAGGCGCGTGGGGGCGAGCGGCGGGCGGCTCTAGGGCGGCCACGCCGTTGGCACGGTGACGATCGCGGCCACCGACCAGCCGGGCCGGCCGCGTGAGGTCCCAGTCGATCTCCCACGCGGCGTCGTCGACGCCGCCCGACGGTCCGAGCTCGCCCTGCTGCGAGGACCGGCCGAGCTGGTCGTCGCGCTCCATGGCGACACCCTAACCCCACCGGCGCCGCGGGGCCTGGAAGACTCGGCGAGAACCCGAGGGAGCCCCGCGTGAAGCTCGTCACCTGGAACGTCAACTCGCTGGCTGCGCGGCTCCCGCGCGTCATCGAGTTTCTCGAGCAACACGCACCCGACGTCGTGCTCATGCAGGAGACGAAGTGCGAAGCCGCGGCCTTCCCCGTCGACGACCTGGCCGCCGCGGGCTACCACGCCGTCCACCATTCCGCCGGCCGCTGGGCAGGCGTCGCGATCGTGGCTCGGCAGAAGCTGGAACTCGAGGCGCCCGTGTCGGGGCTCGAGGGCGAGCTGCGCACGGATGAAGCGAGGTGGGTCGAGGCCACAGCCGGCGGCCTGCGGCTCGTCAGCACGTACGTCCCCAATGGCCGTGCGGTCGACACGCCGACCTTCACGGAGAAGCTCACGTTTCTCGACGCGGCGGCAAAGCGCGCAGCGCTACTGGGCGCCGGCGACCTGCCGCTCATCATCGGCGGGGACCTCAACGTCACCCGCACCGACCTCGACGTCTACGACCCAGCCGCATTCATCGGTTCGACGCATGTGACGTCCGACGAGCGTTCCCGGCTCGAGGCCATCCTCGAGGCGGGAGACGTGATCGACACCTACCGCCACCTGCATCCGGACGCCCAGCAGTTCACGTGGTGGGACTACCGGCAGGGAGCCTTCCATCGCGGGCTTGGACTCCGAATCGACTACCTCCTCGCCAGTGACGCGATCGCGTCACGGCTCGAGGAGTGCGGCATCGCGCGCGATTTCCGCAAGGGCAAGAAGCCGTCTGACCACGCACCGCTCTTGTGTGTCCTGAACTGAGGGCTACCTCTTGCCCGAGATACATCCCACACGCGCGCCGTGATCTGAGATGCTCGCGCGACATCGCGCAACGTTCGAGAGAGGCCTTTCATGAGTGCAACCGCAGGGGCTCAGAAGCTTCGATTCGCACCTCCCGGGCCGGGGACCTGGACGATCGACGCGGTCCACTTCCCGCGCCCGGTGACGCGGTATTTCGCCGAGTCCCACCCTGAGCCGTTCAAACGGGGCTTCCAGGAGTTCACCCGCTTCTACGGGATGGTGATCGGCGGCCTCGAGTACCGATACGTCAACGGCTTCGCGTACAGCACGATGAACCCCGCTCCCGAGGCGGAGATCCCCGCGCGCTTCCAGCGGGCGCAGGAGGTCTGGGAGCAGAAACTGTGGCGCGAGCAGCTGCGCGAGTGGGACGACACGTTCAAGCCCGCCTCCATCCGCACGCATCGCGAGCTGCAGGCGATCGACCCCGACGCGCTGTCGGACGAGGAGCTCGTCGCGTACCTGACGCGGTGCCGGGACCACCACGCCGACATGATCTTCCAGCACATGCGGTTCACCGCCGCGCCGTCGGTGCCGACCGGCGACTTCCTGGCGCAGGTGGGCGACTGGACCGGTCTCCCGGCGTCGGAGCTGCTCGGCCTGCTGCGGGGCGCGGCGCCCGTCTCGGCGGGCGCGTCGGACGAGCTCGCGCGGCTGCGGGCCGCGATCGGACAGGACGAGGCGGCGCGTGAGCTGCTCGCGTCCGACGGCGACCCGGGCGAGATCCTCCGGAAGCTCACGACGCTCGAAGGCGAGACGGGCGCCGCCGCCTCGGGATACCTCGAGCTCGTCGGCTACCGGCTGCTCGACGGCTTCGACATCGCGGGGCGGTACGCACTCGAGCTGCCCGACGCGCTGCTGCGGGCGATCCGCTTGGCGGTCGAGGGCGACGGGCCGGAGGCATCGGGCCTCGACGCGCAGATCGCCGACGTGCGCGACCGGGTGCCCGAGCAGCACCGGACGCAGTTCGACGAGTTGCTCGGGGAGGCCCGGCTCACCTACAAGATCCGCGACGAGCGCGGCGTCTTCAGCGACATCTGGGCCGCCGGGATCATGCGGCGCGCTGCGCTGGGGGCAGGGCGGCGGCTGGCGGAGCGGGGGCGGATCCGCGATGCCGAGCACTTCATCGACGCCGGTTTCGACGAGATGTGCGCGCTGGTGTCGGGGGCCGACGCACCGTCCGCGGACGAGCTGGCGGAGCGTCACGAGCTGCGGACGTCGCTGAGCGCCAAGGACGCGCCCCCGGTACTGGGCGATCCGCCTTCGCCGCCGCCCGACCCGTCGGGCCTGCCGCCCGCGGTCGGCCGGGTCATGCGCGCGATGGGCATCGTGATCGACGAGATGTTCGGCAGCTCGACCGAGCAGCACGAGGAGCACCTGCTCCGCGGGCTGGCGGCCAGTCCGGGCGTCTGCGAGGGGATCGCGCGCCGCGTCGCGGGGCCGACCGAGTTCGACCGGATCGTTCAGGGCGACGTGCTGGTCACCGAGTCCACCTCCGAGGCGTTCAACATCCTGTTGCCGCTGCTGGGCGGGATCGTGACCGACGCCGGGGGCTTGCTCTCCCACGCGGCGATCGTCGCGCGCGAATACGGGATCCCCGGCGTCGTCGGCACGCGCGAAGGGACGACGCTGATCCCGGACGGTGTGCGCGTGCGGATCGACGGTGGGGCCGGCGAGGTGACGGTGCTCGGGTGAGCGAGGTCGTTCCGCTCGAGGAGGCACTCGACGACGCGCTGTTCGGGTCGAAGGCAGTAGGGCTCGGGAAGGCCGCGCGCGCCGGCCTCCCGCTCCCACCCGGCATCGCGCTCTCGGGCGCGGTCGTCGAGGCGGTTGCCGGCGGCGACGCAGGGGCGACCGCCGACGTCGCCGAGCACGTGCGCCCCCTCGGGGGGCCGCTCGCCGTGCGGTCCTCGGCGGTCGACGAGGACGGCGCGCAGGCGAGCTTCGCCGGGCAGCACCTGACGCTGCTCAACGTCCCGTCCGCCGACGACGTCGGCTCGGCGCTGCGGGAGGTCTGGTGGTCGGCGAACTCCGACTCGGCGATCACCTACCGGCAGCGAGTCGGCCTGTTCACGCGGCCGAGCGTCGGTGTCGTCGTCCAGGCGTTGCTCGATCCCGAGAGCGCGGGCGTCATGTTCACCCGCAACCCGATCAACGGCGCCGACGAGCGCGTCATCGAAGCGAGCTGGGGGCTCGGGGAGGCGGTCGTGGCGGGCCGGGTGATCCCGGACGGGTTCCGCATCGATCGCAGTGGGCAGGTCCTCGAGCGCAGGCCCGGGCTCAAGTCGGTCGCGATCCGCACGCGGCCGGATGGCGGCACGGTTGAGGACGAGATCCCGCGCGGCGACGCTGAGCGCCTGTGCCTCGACGACGCCCAGCTCACCGAGCTCCATCGGCTCGCCGACCGCTGCGAGGAGATCTACGGCGCCGCGCGTGATGTCGAGTGGGCGTTCGCCGGCGGACGCCTCTACCTGCTGCAGTGCCGCGCGATCACCGTGGTGGCCAACGAGACGCCGCCGCCGGCCACTCCTGCCGAGCTCCTGGAGCACACGCGGCTCTTCGGCGGCCTCGACCGCGCGGAGCTCGAGCAGATCGGAGCGGTCTTCAAGGAGCGTCGCTTCTCGGCCGGCGAGACGGTGGTCAAGGAGGGATCGGGCGGCGCCTCGTTCTACGTAGTCGAATCCGGCGAGGCAGCCGTCACGATCGACGGCGAGCCGCGACGTCTCCTGCGGGCCGGCGACCATTTCGGCGAGATCGCGCTGATCGACGAGGGCGTCCGAACCGCGACGATCACCGCCGTCAGCGATCTGGTCTGCCACGGCCTCACGCTGTGGGAGTTCCGCCCACTCGTCCAGCAGGACGGCATGATCGGGTGGAAGCTCCTGCAGACGATCGCCCGGGAGCTGCGCGCGGCCCAAGAGGCGCTGGCGCGAGCGCGGCGCCACGCCTAGCCCCGCCGCGATGGGAGCGCAGAGCGAGTCCCAGGACGGCGTGTCGCTGATCGTGACGGTGCGCGACGACCCTCGGGGACTTGCGGAGCTGCTCGGGGCGCTGGCCGAGCAGAGCGAGATGCCCGAGGAGATCGTCATCGTCGATGGCGGCACCGGGGCGGGCACGCGCGAAGAGGTCCAGCGGTGGGAGCAGCACCTCCCGCCCGCCAGGGTGGTCGCCGCGCCGGGCTCGAACATCGCCACCGGCAGGAACATCGCCGTCGAAGCGGCGGCCCACGACTGGATCGCCTGCACGGATGCGGGCTGCCGTCCGGTGGCGGGCTGGCTGGCGGCGCTGAAGCAGGCGCGCGGGCGCGCGGACATCGCGGCCGGCACCTTCGTCGTCGAGGGAGACACGCCGCTGGACCGCGCGGTCGCCTGCGCGCACTACCCGGCGATCGAAGAGCTGCACGACGACGATCCGCTCGTGGCGCTGTCGCACCGGCTCTTCGGGCGCGATTTCCGCGCCGTCCACGCCGGAGGCCGCTCGATGGCGTTCTCTCGCGCCGCGTGGAAGGACGCGGGCGGCTTCCCCGAGCACGTCTATGCCGGGGAGGACCTGGCCTTCAGCGCAGCCGCGATCGCGCGCGGCTTCGAGCCCACCCTGGTGGAGGAGGCCGTCGTCCGCTGGAGGCCCCGCGCCACCTGGGCGGAGAACGCCCGCATGTTCGCCACCTACACGCGCGGCGACGTCAGGACGGAGGGTCGCGGCCGGCACCTGGCCCGCCTCGCAGCGTGGACCCTGGGACCGGCTCTGATGGTGAAGGGCGGCCTCGCCGGCAGGACGCTGGTCGCGGCGGGGGCGGGCGCATACCTGTGGCTGCCGCTGCGCCGGGGCCGGCGGCGCCTCTCCACCGGCGAGCTGTGGCGGATCCCCGCCCTGGTGGCGCTGAAGGACCTGTCGCAGCTGGCCGGCGCCGCGATGGGGGTGGCCGATGCCGCCCGCGGCGTGCCGCAGCCGTCGCCGCATCGGTAGGCGAGCCGGCGCCGGGGCGCCGCGATCGCCGGACCCGTCCGAGGCGGCTGGCACTCTGCCGCCCATGCCGCCGCTGATCACCCGCGAGGAGGCGCTGGCCCTCGGGGAGCTGGAGGACCGTGCCGCGATCGAGGCGCTCATTGAGCGTGCGGGGCAGGCGCGCGTGGAGCGCTTCGAGGACTCCACCGACATGTGCTCCCTGGTCAACGCGAAGTCCGGCGGGTGCGCCCAGGACTGCGGCTTCTGCGCACAGTCGCGCTTCGCCGAGGCCGAGACCCCGCTGCACGCGATGATGGAGCCCGAGCAGATCCTCGAGCACGCCCGGGCCGCCGAGGCGGCGGGGGCGCACCGCTTCTGCATGG
>JACCQW010000013.1 GCA_013813955.1 Solirubrobacterales bacterium | reverse complement strand
CGCCGATGGCGCGGCCACACGTGAGCCGCGCACAGGCAAGGGTGAAAAGGTGCGGTAAGAGCGCACCGGCGTCGTGGCGACACGGCGGCCAGGCAAACCCCACCCGATGCAAGGCCAAGCAGGACCGCTTGTAGGCTGCCCGCCGAGGTCCAGGTCGGCCGCTCAGATGGATGGCTGCTCACGACAGGATCCGGCTTACCGGCTTGCTAAGGGAAAGCCCCGCCCCGGCGGGGCTTTTCTATGCCCGACTACTTCACCGCGACGTTCCTGGACGCCGAGCCGCCGAGGCTGCTTCTCACCGTGATGTTCTGCGGGTTGGCGGCTACGTTGCTGAACGTCGAGCGGTAGCGCCCGCCGCCCTGGTTGGACAGCGTTCCGATCTGCGCTCCCGTGGCGGTGTTGAACACGCGGAGCGTGGCCGAGGCGTTGGTGCCCGTCGCCTCGACCAACAGGGTCCGCTTGCTCGCCGTGTACTCGGCGCGCTGGATCGTGACGCTGTCGGTCGCCGGCGGCGGCGCCGACGGGCTCACCCCGAGGAACGCGAACCGGCTCTCGCCGCCGAGGGTCGCCGTGATCACCACGGTGTGCGACGACGTCACCGGCTGCGTCGGCACCGTGAACGTCGCGCTCGTCTGGCCCGCGGCGACCGTGACCGACGCCGGCACCGCCGCGACCGCGGGCTCGCCGCTCGTCAGGGCGATCGTCGTGCCTCCCGCCGGTGCAGGCAGCGTTATCGAGACGGTGCCCGTCGCCGGGCTTCCGCCGGTCACGTCGGTGGGGTTCACCGAGACCGCGGCGAGCGCCGGCGGGTTGGTCGTGCCCGTGACGGTGAAGCTGCGCGTGGCCGACCAGTCGCCCGCCCCGAACGGGCCGTTGACCGCCTGCACGCGCCAGAAGTACGTGCCGTTGGCGAGGTTGTTCACGGTCGCCTGGGTGGCGGTCCCCGGGGCGGTGCCCACCGCCGCCGTCGTCGCGAAGGTAGGGGTCGCGCTGACCGCCCAGTTGTAGGCCGTGATGCCGGATGGGTCGGAGACGGCTGTCCACGAGATCGTGAACGGCGTGACGACCGATGCGCCGTCGGCCGGGCCGACCAGGCTCGGCGTCCCCGGTGGCGCCGGCGGCGGCGCGCGCTCGGCGATCGTGATGGAGAACGTCCTGGTCGCCGACTGTCCGCCCGGCTCGTCGACCCGCAGGGTGAAGCTGTAGGTCCCCGCGGTCGTGGGCGTGCCCTGGATGCGTCCCGGCGACGCCTGGAGGGTCAGGCCCGGAGGGAGCGTCCCGCCGATCCGCGTCCAGGTGTACGGCGTCGTGCCGCCGTCGGCGAAGACCCCGATCGCGTAGGGCTCGCCGACGATGCCCGACGAGAGCTGGTCGCTCTGGTTGGTGATGACCAGCGGCCGTGGCGGGTTGACGGTGATCGTGAACTGGCGTGTCGTGCTGTTGCCCGCCTGATCTGTGGCGCGGACCGTGAACGTTGAGGTCTGCACCGTGGTCGGCCGGCCGAAGATCGACCCCGACCCCGGCGCGAAGTCGCGGATCGCCAGCCCGTCGGGCAGGGCGCCTGCCGCGATCGACCAGCGGTAGGGCGCGCCGTTTCCACCCGTGGCGGTGACGAAGTTGTTGTAGTCGGTCCCGACGTTGCCGTCGGCGAGCGGCCGGTCGTCGATGGCGAACGTGCTCGGCGGCGGGGTCGTCGCCGTACAGCCGGACAGCGACGCCGTGGTCGAGCTGACCGGGTCGCTCACGGTCACACGGCAGTTCGACGATCGGAACGAGCCGGTCTCGACCCGGAAGCCGCCCGAGGAGTCGGCGTTGCGGCCGGCGCTGGAGAGGTCGCTGACCACGCGGACCAGGGAGCCCGACTGGGCGCCGCGCCCCTCGACGCGCAGCTGTCCGCTGCCGAGCTCGGCCCGGGTGACGGAGACGGCGGCCTGGGCGGCTTGGGCAGTCCCGAGGAGCGTCAGCAGCAGAAGTACGAACGACGCGAAACCCAGCACCCGTGACGATGGCAGTCGTCTCGTATCGAGAACGCTCATCCAGACGCCCTTCCTGGGGGCAACCGCGTCATTGCGCGGGACGCTTCGTGAGACCTCACCCTATTCTCGCGGGCGGCCGCTTCCAACGGGACTTTCGTCCATGCACCGGGTCTCGGGCCGGCCGAGCCTACGGCCCGAGCTCGACGAATTGCTCGAACGTCCCGCGGTCGAAGAACGGCAGCGGTGGGGGCGAGGCTGCACCGGAGAGAGCGATGTCGTACATGCGCCGGGGTTCGCGCCAACGCGCGGGGTCGTCGGTGGCGAAGCGCTCGCGCAGGCGGTCGGCGGCGGCCGCCGCCGCCGCGCGATAGCCCGCCGGGGACAGGGTCCGCAGCGCGTAGCTCTCCGGGTGCGTCGCCTCGAAGAAGTGATAGGGCGCGGCGTGGACGTAGGCGCCGTACAGCGGGTCGAGGTCGGTCTCACCCAAGAGCAGTCGCGCCCCCGGGCCGAGCGGCGCGAGGGCGTGCCGCGCGGCTTCCGCGCGGAAGGCGGTCCACGCGGCCACGCCGGGATCGACGGTGCCCGCGCCATCGGTGCGGTGATAGTCGCCGTCCCACGCGAGCAGCGTGTCGAGCAC
>JACCQW010000005.1 GCA_013813955.1 Solirubrobacterales bacterium | reverse complement strand
CGCTTCCGCGAGGACGTGCGCACCGTACGGGCACCGGCGGCGAACCCGAGGTCAGGTCTCGCACCTCTCAGAGCCTCGCACGGTCCGCCTCGCGCCGCGGGGGGCGTTGCGACCGCCTGTCGGGTCGAGGCCGCTGAGCAACTTTGACCGTGTCCCGCTGTTGCGATCGCCATGCGCGCGTTCTCGGTCGCCCTTGCGTTGCTGATGGTCCTCGCGGTCCATGGATCGCCTGCGCAGGGCGCACCGCGCACGCCTTGCGAGCGCGTGTCGGGCAAGACTCGCGCGGACGGACGACTGGTGCGCGTGCTCTCGCGCGACGGACGGCTGTACGCGTGTGATCGTGCGACGCGCCGGCGGGTGCTTCTGGACATCTATGGCTGTGAGCCGGACTCGTGCGCCGTGGCGGAGGTGCACGTAGCGGGGTCCTACGTGGCGTGGGTGAGGCAAGTCAGCGGCCGGTTAGAGTCCGCGGACCACATCAGCGTCGCGGCGGTGCCGTCGGGGCGAATCATCTCGGAGTTCCTGGACGCTCCCGGCCCGGTGACCGACCTCGTCGTGCGTGCCAATGGGGCGAGCGCCTGGATCATGGACGTGTCGATCGGCGCGGAGCGAGCACACCGCGTCGAGCGCGCCAGTGCCAGGGGCACCCTGAGCCTGCTCGCCCGTGGCGCGGACATCGACCCGCTTTCCCTGCGCCGCGATGGGTCCCGGGTGTCATGGCTCCAAGGCGGAGCTCGTCATTTCGCCGCCCTACCCTGAGATTGTCGACCGCGGAGCACGCGAAGATGGTGTTGCCCGCCAGCCGTCGTTGACCTTGCCGTCGACGACGAGTAGCCGACGCCCGCCTCTGACCTCCGGGGGCGGGCGTCGTTCGTTAGCCGTCCGGCCCAGGCGCGAGCGTTCGTGAGTTCAGGTCGCTCTTGGCGGGCGATTCGTCGACCGCGCAGGCCGAACTGGATGACGTCCAGACGGAGCTGGAGCATGTGGCCCGCCTCGAAAACGCGACGTTCAGCCAGATCGCGACGGGCAGCAGCGTCGAGCGGCTCGGCGGGACCCTGGCGAACAACCTGGACGCCCAGCGGGCGCTCGCGGAGATCGCGTCGAGTAGCGCGCCGCTCCGGAGCAACGTCGTCGACGTGAACACCGCATCGGCCGCCGGTGCGGGGCGGGGCGGGGCAGTCTGCGGGCGGGCCGGTCGACTGCTGCTATCGGTGTCGCAACCAGCTTGCGCGACCCCCAGACCTAGAAGCGACCGTCGCCGGGTGGGCGCCCGAGGAAACGCCGAAGCGAGGCCGCTAGCCCGGATCGTTCGCGAAGCCGTGTGATGTGAGTGTTCAGGTCGATGCGCGAGCGACTGTGGGGTGTTCGGCGTCGGGTGGGGCCGGTTGTGGCCGCGCGGGCCGGTCGTGTGGGGCGCGGGCGGTCGTGATGGTCGTGGGCGGGCAGGCTTCGCGGGGCGCGGGCGCCGATCGTCAGGGTGTGTCTTTGCGTGGTCGGGCCGGCGGGTCAGCCGGCCGGCGCGGGGAGCGCTTTGAGGCGCGCGAAGGCGGCGGCGAGCTCGCCGGCCCAGGGCCAGGATGCCTGGAGGCGAAGCGTGGCGGTGCGGGCGTGGAAGGCGAGGCGGGCGGCGACGTGCAGCAGCCGGTAGCGCAGGCGCTTGGGCTCGGCCTTGGCGAGCTCGCCGGTCAGCAGCAGGCGTTGGGTCCAGCAGATGAGGTCGTGCGCGAGGCGGACGATCTCAAGCCAGACGCGGTTGTGTTCGAAGTCTCTGAACGGCAGGTTGCGCAGGCCGGTGTCTTTGTCGTTGCGGATGTGGTCTTCGACGCGGGCGCGGCCGCGATGATCACGCTCCAGGGTGGCGGCGTCGCCGGTCTGGTCGGTGAGGATCGCTTGGAAGCGGTGCCCGTCGTGATCGGTGAACGTCAGCTGCGCGCCGGGATGCGCGCGCTCGCGCCGGACCAGGACCCTGCAGCCATCCGGCCAGCTCTCAAGGTCGAGGCGGTCTGTGATCTCGGCGACTTGGCCGTTGGGGCGCTTGGCGCCGTCCTGGTCAAGCGAGCAGACCCAGTCTCCGTCGGGGATCTGCTCGATCGCGACGCGGATGGTCTCGGTCAGGTCATAGCCGACCGAGAACCGGATGCTGGCCTCTCGGGCCCAGTCGAGCAGGTCGTGGCAGGCGCCGGCGCTGTCGACGCGCAGCAGCAGATCGATGTTCTCGATGTGCGCGGCGGGGATCTGCGCGAGCGCCTGTTCGGCCACGGCGACCTGGTCGGCGGCGGTGTTGGCCCCGGCGTTGCCGGGGCGCAACTCGCCGGCGAGTGCCTCACCGGTCTCGTCGGCGTAGGCGAGCATCGGGTGAAAGCCGTAGCCGCCCTTGAAGTTCCCCGCCGCGCCTTCCTTGTCCGAATGCGCGGCGATCAGCGTTGCGTCGAGCTCGATCGTCAACCGGCTCGGCGCGCCGGCCAACTCCCACACGCGCCCGCGTGCACGGGCGTGCGCGCCGCGCAGCGCGTCCAGCAGTCCCGGCGTGCTCGCGATCCGGTCGATCACCCGAAACGCCGTCGACGTCGACGCTGTCGGCCCGAACAGGGCGGCCTGATCGCCCACGGCACCCAGGTCGGCCAAGCAGTCGCCGCCGTCGGCGAGCATCACCGCAAGATCGCGAATCACGCTGCCGCGGTCGTGACTGCCCGCCCGCAACCCCGGCTCGGCGAGCGCCGCCGACAACGCCCCGGTCAAGCCCGTCTTGTCCGCCACGCGCGCCAGCAGCGCCGACCCGGCGTGCGACACCAACCCATCTCCGTCCGACGTGACTTCTACGGTTACTTGGCGCCCAACATGCGTCACCCTCAAGGTGATCCTCCCGAGTCGGTCCTTCACGCTTCGACAACGAGAAGAATCCCTGCTCAGGCGGACAGATCAGCGGCCCCGAACCCCGGGGCCGCTGACGTTTCGTGGCCGATCCGGGCTAGGCGCCTGCACCGGCTGTGCGCAGCCGCCCATGTCGCGATCATCTTGCTCGATGGCCCGAGACGAGCGCCCACCCCGGTTCCACGTCGGGGCGACCCTCGGTCCGTGGCAGCTCCTCGAGCGCCTTGGCGGCACGCGCAACTCCGAGGTCTGGGAAGCAAGCCGTGGCGACGAGGCCCTGGCGGTCAAGTTCTTGCGTGGCCGGGGAGCGACCCGCTACCAGCGCTTCAAGGATGAGGTTCGGTTTCTCAGGGAGATGGCGCCGCCAGAGGGTGTGCTTCCTTGGCGCGACTCTCACCTACCCGAGCGGATCACCCCCGCGAATCCAGCCTGGCTCGCGATGCCGGTCGCCAGGCGGATCACCGACGCGCTGGTCAATGCCGAACAGCCGGCGCGCGAGGCGGTAGCAGCGGTGCGAGACATCGCATTCACGCTGGCCGGCCTGGCCGGGCGGGGGATCGCCCATCGCGACCTCAAGCCCGGCAACCTCTTTCGCCTCGACGGCGACTGGGTGGTGGGGGACTTCGGCCTGGTCGACTACCCGGACAAGCCGGAGCTGACCGTCCCGAACCAGAAGCTCGGGCCGGCGCACTTCGTCGCGGACGAGATGATCGACCACCCGGACACGGCCGATCCGCACCCGGCGGACGTGTTCTCGCTCGCCAAGACGTTATGGGTGCTGTGCGTGCCGGGCCAGGACTACCCGCCGTCCGGTCAGCAGCGCATTGAGGTAGCGCCCGCCACCATCGGCCACTGGGTCGGTCTGCCCTACGTCGAGCAGCTCGACCTGCTCATTGAGCGCGCCACGGCCCTTGATCCTGCTAGCCGGCCGACGATGGCACACTTCGCCGCCGAGCTGACCGCGTGGCTCAATCCGCCCCGGGAGCGCCGCGCCGCTGATCTCTCCGTCGCAGCGGCGCGGATCGGCGCGCTGTCGGAGGCTGGGCTACGCGTCAAGCAGCTGCGCGACCGCCGGCGCGAGCTGTTCACCGCCGCGGTCGCCCAGATCGAGCAGCACCTCGCAGGCCTTGTCGAGAAGCTGGCCACCGTCTTCCCCGACGCCAACCACCACCAGAACCCGCCGCTAATGAGCGACTTCGGCCACGACACCGAGCCTGAGCGCATTGAGCAGCAGGTCACCCGCGGAGCGTTTGGAACCAACGCCGACTCCGATGCCGTGACGCTGATGCTCGGCATCGGAGCGCAGTGGATCGCCGAGGATGACGCTCGATACTGCGCGTGGATCCATGTCGAAGACCGCTACGCCGGCTCGCGCCTGCTGTGGTCTAAGGCCGCGGACTCAGCGCTGGGATCCGCACAGCAGAACAAGATGCTGGCTTCGCTGCGCGACGAGCTGGCCGAGCGGCTGCCAGAGACAGTGGAGTTCGTTGCCGGCCGGCTGGAGCTACGCACCGACCGCGAGCGCTATGCGAACTGGAGCGGCGAGGAGAGCGGATTGCGCTTCTCCTATCCCTCCGCCACGTTCGCGCCGTTCGCATACAACGACGCCGGCTGCTACGTCGTGGACACGGGCAATCACCGGATCCGTCGCTTCGGGCCGGGAGGAATCGAGCTTGAGTGGCAAGCTCAGGGCGGCCGGGGTACTGCGGAATCGCAGCTCGACCATCCGATGGGCGGCTGCTTCACCCACGAGCG
>JACCQW010000478.1 GCA_013813955.1 Solirubrobacterales bacterium | reverse complement strand
CCATGAGCGACCTGAACGGCAAGACCATCCTCATGTCCGGCGGCAGCCGCGGCATCGGCCTGGCCATCGCGCTGCGCGCCGCGCGCGACGGCGCCAACGTCGCGCTGATCGCCAAGACCGACCAGCCGCACCCCAAGCTCGAGGGCACGGTCTTCACCGCCGCCAGGCAGATCGAGGAGGCCGGCGGCCGGGCGCTGCCGATCGTCGGCGACGTGCGCGAGGACGTGAGCATCTCCACCGCCGTCGTGCAGACCATCGAGCGCTTCGACGCGATCGACATCGTCGTCAACAACGCCAGCGCGATCGATCTCACCCCGAGCGGGTCGATCCCCATGAAGCGCTACGACCTCATGCAGGACATCAACGTCCGCGGAACGTTCCTTCTCTCCCGCGAGTGCATCCCCTATCTGCGCGGGGCGGCCAACCCCCATGTCCTGACGCTCAGCCCGCCGCTGAGCCTGGACGCGAAGTGGTACGGCGGCCACCTTGCCTACACGCTGGCGAAGTTCGGCATGAGCATGTGCACCCACGGGATGGCCCAGGAGCACGCGGCCGACGGGATCGCGTTCAACTCGCTGTGGCCGCGCACGCTGATCGCGACCGCCGCGGTGCGCAACCTGCTCGGCGGGGAGGAGGCGATGAGCCGCTCGCGGCGCCCGGAGATCGTCGCCGACGCCGCGCACGCGATCCTCACGCGCCCGGCGCGGGAGACCACCGGCAACTTCTTCATCGACGACGAGGTGCTCGCCGAGGAGGGGGTCACCGACCTCGGCCCCTACGCCTACGTCGACGGCGCCGAGCTGCAGGTGGACCTGTTCGTCGAGCCCTGAGCCGCTAACGCTCACCTTTCGTAAGCGCGCGCTATAGTTGTCCGCGCAACGAAAGGAACCCATGGCCGACCTTTTGCTCATCCCCCTGGACGACACCGTCGTCTTTCCCACGATGGACATCACCCTGCCGGTGGACGTCACCGGCGAGGAGACCGTGCTCCTCGTCCCGCGCCACGAGGGCGAGTACGCGAAGGTCGGCGCGGTCGCGACGGTCGCCGACACGGTCCGCCTGCCCGGCGGCGGGCGCGGGGCCGCGCTGAGCGGCGTCGCCCGCGGCGTCATCGGCGCGGCGCGGACCGATCCCAGCGGGAGCCTGCGCGTCGAGGTCAGCGAGCAACCGGACACCGTCCCGGTGGATGGCCGCACCCGCGAGCTCGAGCGCGAGTACCGTGCGGTGATCGAGGAGATCCTCGACGAGCGCGGGGCCGACGAGCGCATCGCGGCCTTTCTGCGCTCGGTCGTCGAGCCCGGCGCGCTGGCCGACACCTCGGGCTACAGCCCGGACCTGACCTTCGAGCAGAAGGTCCGTCTGCTCGAGACGCTGGACGTCACCGATCGCCTGGCACTCGCCCTCGAGTTCCAGCGGGAGCGCCTGGCCCAGCTGCAGGTGCGCCGGCGCATCCGCGAGGACGTGGACTCCGGCACGCAGAAGCAGCAGCGCGAGTACTTCCTGCGCAAGCAGATGGAGTCCATCCGCCGCGAGCTCGGCGAGGACGAGGGCTCGGTCGGCGAGGAGTTCCGCACGAAGATCGCCGAGGCCGGCATGCCCGACGCGGTGCGCGAGCAGGCCGAGCGCGAGCTCGACCGCCTGGAGCGCACGGGCGAGCAGAGCGGCGAGGCCTCGATGATCCGCACCTACCTGGACTGGTTGATCGCCGTGCCGTGGAGCACGCGCTCGGACGAGGTCCTGGACCCCGTCCACGCGCGCGCGGTGCTCGACGCCGACCACGCCGGCCTGGAGGACGTCAAGGACCGCATCACCGAGTACATCGCGGTGCGCAAGCTGCGCACCGATCGTGGCGTCGACGTGGACGGCAAGGCCGGGGCAATCCTCACCCTCATCGGCCCGCCCGGCACCGGCAAGACCTCGATCGGCGAATCGATCGCCCGCGCGACCGGCCGCGAGTTCGTGCGCATGTCGCTGGGCGGCGTGCGCGACGAGGCCGAGGTCCGCGGCCACCGGCGCACGTACATCGGCGCGCTGCCGGGCCGCCTCGTGCGCGCCCTGCGCGACGCCGGGACGATGAACCCGGTGATCATGCTCGACGAGGTCGACAAGGTCGGCGCCGACTGGCGCGGCGATCCGTCGGCCGCGCTGCTGGAGGTCCTGGACCCAGCGCAGAACCATGCGTTCCGCGACCACTATCTCGACATCGAGATCGACCTCTCGCAGGTTCTGTTCATCGCCACGGCGAACGTCGCCGAGACGATCCCGGGGCCGCTGCTGGACCGCATGGAGGTCATCCGGTTCGACGGCTACACCGTGGCAGAGAAGACCGCCATTGCGCGGGACTACCTGTGGCCGCGCCAGCGCGAGCGCAACGGGCTGCGCGCCGGCGAGGTGATCGTCGACGACGGGACGCTGCGCCTGGTGGTCAGCGAGTACACACGCGAGGCCGGCGTGCGCCAGCTCGAGCGCGAGCTCGGCACGCTGCTGCGCAAGACCGCGACGAAGATCGCCAGCGCCACGGCGGTCGCACCGGTGATCGTCGACCTCGACGCGGTGCGCGATGCGCTTGGCCGCCAGAAGGTCTTCCAGGAGGCCGCGGCGCGCACGGCGGTGCCGGGTGTGGCCACGGGCCTGGCGGTGACCGGCACCGGTGGCGACGTGCTGTTCGTGGAGGCCAACGACATGACGGCGTCCGGCTCCGGCGGGCTGACGCTCACCGGCCAGCTCGGCGACGTCATGAAGGAGTCCGCCCGGATCGCGCTGACCTACGTGCGCGCCCACGCCGAAGCGCTGGGCATCGACGAGGACGCGTTCTGTGATCGGGAGTTCCACGTGCACGTCCCCGCGGGGGCGATCCCCAAGGACGGCCCCAGCGCGGGCGTCACGATGATCACCGCGCTGGCCTCGCTGCTGTCCGGCCGGCCGGTGCGCCACACGGTGGGGATGACCGGCGAGGTGACCCTGCAGGGCCGCGTCCTGCCGATCGGCGGGCTCAAGCAGAAGGCGCTCGCCGCCCACGCGGCGGGGCTGACCGACGTGGTCCTGCCCGAGCGCAACCGCGCCGACCTCGACGACGTGCCCGACGACGTGCTCGAGGCCATGACATTCCACCCGGTCATGAGCATCGACGAGGTGCTCGAGATCGCGCTGGAGCCCGCGCGCACCGAGCCGCTGGCGGCATAGGGCGACCGGCGGGCCGGGTGTGCCGGCACCGCTATCGTGGCTCCGCGTGAACGTTCTGGTGGTGGAGGACGAGCCGCGCATCGCGTCGTTCGTCAAGCGGGGTCTCGAGGCCGAGGGCTTTGGCGTGACGCTCGCCGACGACGGCCGGACGGGGCTCGAGCTCGCGCGCGACGGCGCCTATGACATCGTCATCCTCGACCTCATCCTGCCGCGCCTCAGCGGGGAGCAGGTGCTCGAGCGGCTGCGCGAGGAGCAGCCCGACCTGCCGGTCATCGTGCTCAGCGCCAAGGACGCGATCTCCGATCGCGTCACGACCATCGAGGCGGGCGCCGACGACTACCTGACCAAGCCGTTCAGCTTCTCGGAGCTGCTCGCGCGCATCAACGCGCGCCTGCGATCCGCTCGCCGTCCCACCCCGGCGGTGGTATCGGCGGCCGGCGTGATCGTCGACCCGCGGCGCAGCACGGCGACGGTGCAGGACCGGACCGTGAAGCTGACCGCCCGTGAGCTCGCGCTGCTGCAGATGTTCGTGCGCCGGCCGAACGAGGTCCTGCCCACGGCGCTGCTGCTCGACCGTGTGTGGGGGCCCGACGAGGAGGACAGCGACGTGGTCGACGCGTACGTCCGCTACCTGCGGCGCAAGCTGGGTGCTCACCTCATAGAGGCGGTCGCGCCCGGTGGCTACCGGCTGCTGGTGCCGGACGCGACGCCCAGCGGTCCAACCGGCTGAGCAGCTCGGGGACCACGGCGGGAGGCGCGGGACGCAGCGCGTACAGGCATGCGAGGCGCAGGCGCGTGGCCTGTGCGTACGTGCCCGCGCGGACGAGCAGCGCCTCGTCGGGCGCGTAGGCGTCGAGCAGCGCCTCGCGCGCGGCCCGTGCCGCACCCGCCGTGCAGGCGCCCTGCAGCGCGCGCAGCTCGAGGTGCACGACCAGGTTGCCGAGGTCCAGCGCGGCCTCGCCGGTGGCGAGCGTGTCGAAGTCGAGGATCCCGACGGCGCCTTCGTCGTCGACGAGCAGCTGCTTGTCGTGCAGGTCGCGATGGACCGTGACCAGGGCTCCGGCCAGGCCGCCACAGAGCCGTGCCGCGAC
>JACCQW010000466.1 GCA_013813955.1 Solirubrobacterales bacterium | reverse complement strand
GCCGGCTGGGTGCACAACCGTCCCGACGGCGCCGTCGAGGCGCACTTCGAGGGCGCGGAGCCCGCGGTGCGGGCCCTCGTCGACTGGTGTGGCTCCGGCCCGGGCCACGCGGCGGTCGACGCCCTCGAGGTCGCTGAGGCCGACCCGGAGGGCATCGACGGCTTCGAGGTTCGCTGAGGCGCCGTACGCGCCTCAGTGGCGTGCGGCGAGGGCGTCCTCGAACGCGGCGCGGGCGGGGTCTCCGCGGACGGCGAAGACGACGCGCTGCAGGCCGGAGCCGGATGTGAGGTGGCGGCGGACCTCCTCGACCTCGATCTCGGCGACCTCGTCGAGCGGGAGACGCCCGACGCCGGCGCCGAAAGCCACCAGCGCCAGCGAGCGGGCGCCGAGCTCCTCGGCCTTGCGGAGCGTGGCGGCGGTGGCGCGGCGGACGATGTCCGCCGACGTCGGGCTCCCGAGCACCATCGTCGCGGCATGGATGACCCACCGGCAGGGCATGTCGCCGCCGCTGGTCGCAACGGCCTCCCCCAGCCCGATCGGGGCCTTGCGCTCACTCTCACGGCGGATCGCCTCACCGCCGGCGCGCTCGATCGCGGCCGCCACGCCGCCGCCGTGCAGCAGCTCGGTGTTCGCCGCGTTGGCGATCGCATCGACCGCGAGCGTGGTGATGTCCGTGTCGAGGACCTCGACCGAGGCCACGCCGCTAGGCCACTTCGGCCGGCTCGTCCTTGCCCTGCAGCCGGTCGCGGCCGCGCTGGACGGCGGCGATGAACTTCGTGAGGTTGACCTCGAGCGTGTTGAGGATCTCGTCGGCGTAGTCCTCGGCGCCCAGGCGGATCTCCCGTTCGCGGGCGCGGGCGTCCTCGACGATGTCCTCCGCAGCGCGCTCGGCCTGCTTGGTGACCTCTTCCTGGCCGACGAGGTGCTCCTGGCGCTCGCGCGCCTCCTTTACGATCCGCTCGGCCTCGCGCTTGGCCTCGGCGAGCATCTCCTGGCGCTCCTTGACGATCCAGCGCGCCTGCTTGATCTCCTCGGGGATCGTGGCGCGCATCTGGTCGAGGATGTCGTAGATCTCTTCCTTGTCGACGCGAACCTGGTCGGTGAGCGGCACGGGCTTGGCGTTGTGCACCAAGTCGTCGAGCTTGTCGATGAGCACGAGGACGTCCATAACAACCCCTCAGTTCGCTAGCGCCCGAGCTCTTCCTTCAAGCGTTCGGCCACCCCGGCGGGGACGAGCTCGTCGATCGTCCCCCCGAACCTGGCCAGCTCCTTGATCCCGCTCGAGCTGAGGAAACTGTACTGGGGGCTGGCCATCAGGTAGAGCGTGTCCACGTCGGGGTCCTGCAGACGGTTGAGCTGGTGCATCTCGAACTCGTACTCGAAGTCGGAGATCGCCCGCAGACCCTTGACGATCGTCCTGGCCCCGCGCTCCCGGGCGAAGGACACCACGAGGCTGGAGAACGGCACCGCGCTGACCCCCCGCAGATGTGCGGTCGCCGTCTCGATGAACGCCAGCCGCTCCTCCACGCCGAACAGCGTCTTGCCCTTGCGCACGGGCAGGTCGACCACGCCGACGACGACCTCGTCGAAGAGCTCGGAGGCGCGGGCAATCACGTCGAGGTGGCCGTTGGTGATCGGGTCGTAGGAGCCCGGGCAGACGGCGATGCGGGTGTCAGGTGTCATGGATGCGGATGAGCGTGTCCCCGTAGCGGCGCTCGTCGCTCAGCGGCAGGGTCAGCTCGAGCGGGGCGCGACGGTCGCTCTCGCTGATGAGGCGGGCCCCGGGCGCGAGGACCGCGCGGACCGCCTCGGAGAGCTCCCGCCCCAACCCGGCGGCATGCCGGTAGGGAGGGTCGAGGAAGAGCAGATCGTATGCCTCTCCCCGCGCCGATGCGGTCCGCAGGGCCGCGCGGGCCTCCATGCGGCGCACCTCGGCCTCGATCCCGAGGGTGCCGAGGTTGGCCCGGATCGCCGCGACGGCCTGCGCCGAGCGGTCCACGAAGACCGCCGACGTGGCCCCGCGCGACAGCGCCTCGATGCCCAGCGCGCCCGAGCCGGCGAACAGGTCGAGTACGCACGCGCCCTCCAGCGGGCCGAGCACGCTGAACAGCGACTCGCGGACGCGGTCGCTCGTCGGACGAGTGGCGTCCCCAGCCGGTGCGCTCAGGCGCCGCCCGCCGAAGCGCCCGGCCACGATCCTCATGCCGGCAGCGCCTGGAGCTCGACCGCCCCGTGGACGCGCGCAAGCTCGCGCGCCAGCAGCGCGTGCTCGGGCGCAGCGAGCTCGGGATCGACCTCCAGGAGCCCCTCGGCGTAGGCCTTGGCCGCCTCGGCGAGCGCCTCGTCCTCGGGCAGCCGCGCCACCGTGAACTGCGCGAGCCCGGATTGCCGCGTGCCCGCCAGCTCGCCCTCCCCGCGCAGCTCGAGGTCGATGTGCGCCAGCTCGAAGCCGTCGGTGTGCTCGGCCACGGCGCGCAGCCGCGCGGAGTCCTTGGGGCCGAACAGCAAGCACAGCGACGCGTGCTCGCCGCGCCCCACCCGGCCGCGCAGCTGATGCAGCTGACTGATCCCGTAGCGCTCGGCGCCCTCGACCAGCATCACCGTGGCGTTGGGCACGTCCACGCCGACCTCGATCACCGTCGTGGCCACGAGCACGTCGGTGCCCCCCTCGGCGAAGGCGGCCATCGCCTCCTGCTTGTCGCGCGGGCGCATCTGGCCGTGCAGCAGCGCGACGCGATAGCCCGCCAGCTCCGCTCCCTTCAGGCGCTGGAACTCGACGGTCGCCGCGCGTGCCTGCAACGCCTCGGACTCCTCCACCAGCGGGCAGACGACGAACGCCTGGCGCCCGGCGTCGAGCTCCTCGCGAATGCGCTCATACGCGCGGGCGCGCTCAGCGTCGGTGGCCGCGACATGGGTGACGATCGGCCGGCGGCCGCGCGGCAGCTCGCGCAGCGTCGTGACGTCGAGATCGCCGTAGCGAAACAGGGCCATGGTGCGCGGGATCGGGGTCGCGGTCATGTGCAGGACATGGGGCACGAGGCCCTCCGCCCCCTTGGCGTCCAGCGCGGCGCGCTGGCGCACCCCGAAGCGATGCTGCTCGTCGACGATCACCACCGCCAGGCGGCCGAACCCCACGCCCTCCTCGATCAGCGCGTGCGTGCCGACGACAAACGACAGCTCCCCCGTCCCCAGCTTGCCCAGCAGGTCGGCACGGCGCGAGGCCGAGGTCGAGCCGGTCAGCAGCGCCGCCCGGACCGCCTCCCCGGGCAGCAGGGCCTGCAGCGTGGCGAAGTGCTGCTCGGCCAGCGTCTCGGTCGGCGCCATGAACGCCGCCTGCATGTCGTGCTCGACCGCGCGCAGGATCGCGTGCAGCGCCACGACGGTCTTGCCCGAGCCGACCTCGCCCATGAGCAGGCGCTGCATCGGGCGCGGCTGGGCGAGCTCGGCGTCGATGACGTCCATCGCGGCGAGCTGGTCGCCGGTGGGCGCGAAGGGCAGCAGCTCCTCGCGCCAGCGCCGCGACAGCGTGGGGGCGCCGTCGAGCAC
>JACCQW010000109.1 GCA_013813955.1 Solirubrobacterales bacterium | reverse complement strand
CTGGTTCTCGGAAGGGGCCCGCACGGCGGGCAGATTACCCGGAAAACACTGGGCTTTGGACCGCTGGGGGACCGCTCAGAACCGCTCTCACGGGCATAGAACTGTCGCCAGACTGTCGCGCACTCGCGATCCCGGAGCCCTCCGCGGCGCGCGTCGATGCGTCGATGAGCGACGAAGACCTACGCGACCTCGACCAGGCGCCGCTGGAGTGGCTGATCTTCCAGGTGGTCTGGGCGCTGCGCCTCGTCAACACCGCGCGCGACGCGCTCGTGGGCGGTGCCGACGTGATCGGCCGCATGTTTCGGGACGCCGAGCGGCTCCCCGGACCACTGCTAGACGAGGTGCGCCGGCGCGACCGGCTGCTGGCCCAGGCGCGGCATCACGTCCTCGGGCAGGGCTGATGCCGTCGCGTCCGTGCCTGCGCTGCGGGCACTGAGCACGGCAGCTACTGCGCGGCGCACCGGCCCAACCGCCCGTCCCGTCAGACGCCGGGCCGCGGGGGAGGAGGCGCCGCCGCCCGCTTCCGCAAGGCCGTGCTCGCCCGTGCCGGGCATCGCTGCGAGGTCGTCATCGTCGGCGTGCGCTGCACCGCGACACTCGGCTTGGAGGCCCACCACGTCGTCGACCTCGTGGACGGCGGCGGCAACGATCCCGACAACGGGCGGGCGGTCTGTCGGCGGCACCATCGGCTGCTGGAGAAGCGTGGGAGCTAACGGGACCCAGTCGGGGATACTCAGCGGGCGATGTCGCAGGAGAACGTGGCCCGCCATCAAGAAGCGATCGACGCGTTCAACGCTCGTGATTTCGCGGCCTTGCTTGCCCTCATGGATGACGAGGTCGACGCGGTTGGGTGGGTGGCAGCAATCGAGGGCAGCTACCAGTGTCATCAGGGAATACGTTCCTGGTGGGATGACTTGGTCGACGCTTTTCCCGACTGGCGGATCGAGGTTCGGGAGCTTCGCGACCTTGGAGACGTGACCGTCTCAAAGCTCCGTGCATATGGCCACGGAGCGGGAAGCGACATACCCATGGAGATCACGGTCTGGCAGGTGGCCCGATGGCGGGGCGGAAAATGCGTTTGGTGGCGCAGCTTTCAGAGCGAAGCCGAGGCCCTCGAAGCCGTGGGGCTGACGGAGCAGGCGATGTCGCAGGAGAACGTGGAGATCGTGCGGCAGTCGATTGCTGTAAGTCCCCGCTCACGTAGGCGTTTAGTGGAGCGACTGGCGGTGGGCGTGCCTGGTCTGTTTGCCCCTATCGCCGCCCTGGTCTTTCGTCTGCCCCCGAAGTCCAGGGTGCGCCAGGCGATAGTTCGGCATGTCGTACTGCTGGGCTTTGAGGCCGTCAACCGTGACGACCTACAAGCAGCTTTCGCCTTGTACGACTCGAACATCGAGGTGGTGGAGCCTCCGAGTGTGGCGAAGCTTGGTCTCACGCCGGTTCCTCGCGGTCGCGAAGGACGGATCCACGTTCAGCGCCGGTGGCATGCCGAATGGGGTGAGGTGCGGATGGAGCCGTATGAGGTCCTTGACCTTGGCGAACGGGTGGTCGTTTTCTCACGGATGAAGGGCACCGGGCTCATTAGCGAGGCGCCCTTCGAGAGCGACTGCGCCAATGTGATCACGCTGTCTGCAGGCCGAGTCA
The DNA here is from genome assembly GCA_013813955.1 of Solirubrobacterales bacterium. GTDB lineage: Bacteria > Actinomycetota > Thermoleophilia > Solirubrobacterales > Solirubrobacteraceae > CADCVQ01. Next base: position 1,059 of record JACCQW010000109.1, on the reverse strand, counting down.
TACGCGAGGAGATATTCCTTGACCGGACCGAGGCCCTCGAAGCCGTGGGGCTGGCGGAGTAGGTCCTCAGCCGTTCTTTGAGTCCATCGTTCGGTATGCGGCCCCAATGCATTTCTTGCAGACGCGGCGCGGTGCCGCATCCAGGCGCGAGCAGCGATCTTCGATGGAGGGGCATATAGAGTCGGCCGGTGACGACCTTCTGCTTCGTCCATGGGGCATGGCACGACGCGTGGAGCTGGAAGTGGCTGATCGCCGAGCTCGACCAGTTTGGCCACCATGCCATCGCGGTCGAGCTGCCTTGTGAGGACCCTGAGGCGACCTTCGAGACCTACGCCGAAGTTGTAGCGGCGTCCCTGTCGCAAGCCCCCGATGATCTCGTGCTCGTCGGGCACTCACTCGCGGGCTTGTCGGTCCCCCTCGTTGCGTCGCTTCGCCCCGTGGGCCGAATCGTCTTTCTGTGCGCACTGCTCGCAGCCCCGGGTAGGAGCCTCGTGGAGCAACTGCAAGACGAACCGGACATGATCCGCGCGCGCTACAGGGACGGTCTCGCGGAGGACGAGCGTGGCCGGACGCGGTGGGTCGACTTCGACATCGCTCGCGAGGTCATGTACGCGGACTGCAGTGAGGAGATCGCGCGAGCGGCCTTCGATCACCTGCGGCCCCAGGGCAAGAACATTCCTTACTCCCAGCGCAACGAGTTGGACGCACTACCCAACGTGCCAATGACGTATGTGATCTGCGAGGAAGACCAACTCGTCAACCCGGCGTGGGCACGGCAGGCGGTCCCGGAACGGCTGGGCATCGAGCCGGACTTTCTGCCCGGAGGTCATTCCCCGTTCCTGTCACGCCCCCGCGACCTAGCGCGGTTGCTGAGCGAACCCACCCAGACACTGCCGCTTTGAGGCGAGGCTGTCGCGTAAGTCGGGTGGAAGGTGTCCCGCGTCATAGTTCTCCGCACACTCGTTAGTTGAGTCCTCGGGCGTGGGATCGGGTGCTTACGCAGTCAGCGAGCGAGCCCGTAGGGCGAGCGCTGTTGGCTGGGTGAGCACCCGCGCGCCC
>JACCQW010000463.1 GCA_013813955.1 Solirubrobacterales bacterium | reverse complement strand
AGCTCGTGGCGCTGGTCGAGGATCGGCCCTTCACCGGTCTCGTTGTAATGCTCCAGGCCCTGCAGGTGCGCGGCGCGATCGCGCTCGGGAATGATCAGGTGGGCAAGCACCCTGCCAACGGCTTCCTCGCGCGTCCAGCCAAAGGTGCGCTCTGCCTGTCGGTTCCAGTCGATGACAAACCCGCCCGCGTCCATCGCAACGAACGCCTCGTGAGCACGATCCAGAACCGAGCGGACGTAGTCGGCTGGTTGCGCCCCAGCGGGACGCGGCGGATCGGTGGCGGGTCGTTTGTCGGTCACGAATATCAGGCGTCGAGGCGGCTGTCACAACCCGCCAACGCTGTTCTACAAGATTGATGAGTCGAGACGGTTACAGCGCCGTGGCGTCGTCGTTCGCGCGTCGCGCCGCCCGCGTGGATTCAGGCCGCTGCAAGCGAGTCACCCGCAGCACGATCGACTGCACTTCGAGCATGCTGTTCTGGCACTCGATCGGTGGCTGTTACGAGTTCGCCGGTGCCCTCGGCGATGAGCGGTGTCCTGCGGGCTCCCGCGATCGGCCTGCATCCCACTGAGCGAGAGCAACGGCGTACAGAGGCAGGGCGCAACCCGGGCCTCCCGGCTGTGGTTCGGCTGGCGCGCAGATTGCGCATGCCCGAAGCCGACCCTGACGGGGCGCGGTATCGGAGCGACCCCTCCTGGTTGGATCAGGGTTCTCGTGTGACGTCGACGAGCGCAAGGGTGTGGTTGCGCCAGCGCCACGTGCCGGTCTTGGTGCCGCCGCTCGGGCAGCATGCGGGGTCGTCTGGCTGGTAGACGGGCTGGCTGACGACGATCTCGCGGCCGGAGCGCTGGATTTCGATGCCGACACCAGTTTTCGGGTCCGCCCGGCAGCAGCCGCGCTTGAACTTGACCCTCACCCAACTCGAGCGTGTCGCCCGGTACGCCGCCCAGTAATGGGCGCCGTGGTTCATGAACTCCCAGCCGGTGAAGACGATGTCCTTGCGCCGATCTCCTGTGAAGTCGAAACAGAGGGTCTGGCCGATGCGACGCCCGAGGTTGTATGGCGTTACGGGCAAGCGCTTCTCGAGGTTCGCGGCGGCCCTGCCGTTACAGGCTGGCGCTGCCGAGGCGTTGGCGACGAGGGTGGCGCTGCTACCCGCTGCGAACCCGACTACGACGAGAAGGCGCACGACCGACATGGCTGTGCGGATGCTACCCATCTGGGGACCGTTTCCAAAGGCCAGGAGTCGACGGATATATCTGCGGCCCGGGGCGGAATGTGCACCCGTCAGCGCGAGCGCAGGGCGCCGTCTGCGCGCAGCCGGTCGATCACGAGCGTTGCGGCAACCGATGCCCCCGCAGTCGACAGATGCACACCGTCGCCTTGGCGAGCGTTGATGCGCCTTCCGCGGAACACGATGTGCTGGCGAAAACGCCCGCCGGGGGTGAAGACGCGCCCGAGGTCCAGCACTCGGACGTGGTCGGGGTATGCCGTTGCGGCTCGTTTGACGGCGGTGTTGACTGCCCGGTAGATGGGCTTGAAGTTGCCGCGGCGCGGGGTCGGCAGGGTCAGCCAGTACACGAGCGAGCGTCCGCCTCGGCGGTAGGAGGCCATCATGCGGCGCGCGCGACGCGAGTACTCGGCGATCCATGCTGCCTCGCAACAAGGCGCGCTGCGGCCGCGCGCGGTACGCATGGGAAAGCCATCGTTAGCACCGAGGGAGATGACGGTCACGTGGGGCTTGATCGATCGTGCTTGGCTGCGGGCCTTCGCGGGCCAGTTCAGCGCCGCGGGCTTGGAGATACCGGTGCTGATGTGCGCGTCGCTGCGGACACGGGCCCCCCGCGTCTGGAGCCTGCGCTTCAGAAACGAGTCGACGATCTGAATCATCGAGTCTCCGGTCGCGAGCACGCGAAGGCGCTCGCTGCGGTTGAGGACCAAGCCCCGAGGGCGGCGTGTCGGCAGCACGCCAGGCCGTTCTTCGGGCAGCCTCTGTGTGCAAGCGGTTGCCGAAGGGGAGCGCTCACAGGGGCCGCCGTCGCGCCACGTCAGTTCCACCTGCCAGCGCAGCGCGCGCCCCAGGGGCAGCTGAAGCGACCCGGCAGGAAAACGCACCGACACGAAGCGGCCCTCGACGCGCGTGCGTGCTCGCAGGGTCGCGGTGGGCCCTGGACGGCCGCGCGCGTCGACTCTTGCGTGCGTAACCCGCACGTTTGCGCGCGCGCCTCCGCGCAGGCAGACGCGGCGAGTCGCCCGCCCGACGGCGACCGGGCCGAGGAAGGCGCAGATTTGACGACCCCGTGCCGGCTCCAGGCGCGCGACCGGCAGCGCGCGGCTCAACCGAAGCCCGAGCAGGAGGTCAGACCCGCTCTGGCGCAGCGTGACCTGATCGAGTGCAACCGTGGGCGGGGGGGGCGCGCCCTGCTGGGCAGCGGCCGAAGCTGCCGCGACGAAGGCCAGGGCCAGGGCCCAAACAATGCCCCTTCTGCGGACTCGCCCAAGCATCGACCGCGAAGACTACGGAATCGCATTCCCGATACTGCACGCATGCCCCGCCGCCTGCTCCTCTCGTTCCTGGTGATTCTTCTGGCCGGTGGCTGCGGCGAGAACGAACCCTCCGCGCAGACCACCCCGACGGGCGCGCACACTTCGGTGGCCAATCTGCGCCTCGCCGTCCCGGGCGGGCCGGTGCGCGCCCGGATGGGTGGCGACGGGAGGTTGCGCGCGACCACCGCAGTCGCCGGTACAGCCCATCCCGGAGGACGCGTGGCGGTGGACGCCGGCTGCACTTCACCTGGCTGCGCGGCAATCGCACGCGTCGACCGCCGGGGCCGCTGGCGCGCTCGGGTCGAGCTGCGGGCCGACAGCGACTCGCCCTTTACGAGGATCACCGCGACCTCCGGCGATCGCGTCGCTGTCGCCCTCGTGCGCATCCAGCGGCCGACCGCGCGGCGGCGACGCCTGACGGCCGGTCCACCGCTCGTCGACCTGCCGCCCAGGGATGCTCCCGCCGTGCCGCCGCCATCGCCACGGCGGCGCACGCTCGTGATGATCGGAGACTCGCTCGCGGTCGGCACCAAGCCGTACCTCGCCAGCCTGCTCCCCGGCTGGACGGTGGAGATCGACGCCCAAGAGGACCGGACGCTGGCCTCTGGGATGCGCCGACTGGCGAAGCTGGCCACACGCCCGACCGTCCTGGCGTTCAGCCTGTTCACCAACGACGGTCCACAGGATCTGGCACCGCTCGAGGCCGCCCTGCGCCGTACGGCCGAGCATCAGCGCGGCCGCGGCTGCGCGATCTGGGCGACCATACGCCGCCCGCCCGTAAATGGCGTGTCGTACGCCCGCGCCAACGCGCTGCTGCGCCGCGCGGCTGCCGAGGAACCGGGCACGCTGCGACTCGCCGACTGGAGCGCCGAGTCAGAACAGCACCGCGAGTGGCTCGCGGGCGACCACGTGCACGCCACCGCAACGGGATATGCAGGCCGCGCGGCGCTCTACGCCGACGCGGCCCGAGCCTGCGCTCGCTGACCGCGTAGATCGACGACGCTTACGACTCCCTCCTGGCGCCCGCCGCGACGCCGCACGCCGAGAACGAGCACGTGGCGCCGGCAGCGAAAGAGCGCCGCAGCGCGAACGCCCGGCGGGAGCCGGGTCACCTTGGCAGCGCCGCCGTCGCGTCCGGCCTGCACGAGCGTCGCCCGCTCACCGGCCACAAGCGCCGCGCAGCCCGTCGCGCCAGTGGGTACGACGGCCACGAGGGAGCCGGCTATCCCGGGCACAACCGTCTCGGGGAGAGCGGCGGGCGGGGCGTCACCAGTCGCCGCGCCACGCAGGTCGGAAAGGCCGGAGCGCGCGAGCGCAACGCCGTCAGTCCGCTGCATCGCGAGGCAGACGTCCAGAGCGGAACCGGCTGCGCCGGCCACCACGGTGCGCTGGGTGACACCCGGCAGCGCCAGAGCGCCGGCGCCTCGCAGCCCGCCCGCCGCCGCCAGCGCGGCTGTACGCACCACGAGGCGCACCGGACACGCGCCAAACCGTCGCGCCGCGCCGATGGCCACCCCGCCATCGCTCAACACAGCAAGGCTGGTCACGGATGCGGGAGCGCATCCGGGCGGCTGTAGCCCGTCGGCGGCGCCGAACTGCGCACGCGCCGTCACGTTTCCGGTCCGAGCGTCCATCGACATCAGACGACAGCCGCGACAGCCATCGCCGTAGGCGACCACCACGCGTCCTCGCCCCGTCGCGATCGCCACCGGAGCCGCGCCAAGTCGTCGTATACCGCCTCGCCCGAAGCGTCGCGCGCGCCGACCGCGACCGTCCAGCGACCGGACGGATCCGCGCCTGCCCTCCCCTGTGGCCACCCACGCCCGGCCAGATCCCGGGTCGGCGGCGACGCCGACGGCCCGCGAGCCCCCGCTCTCGACCACGCGAGCCAAGCCGCCGCGGCCGTAGCCCGGGTCGACGGTTCCATCGTGGCGCAGGCGGAGCGCGATCACGCGCCTCCGGCCGCCCTCGCCCAGCGTGCCCACCACGATCGCGCCGCCGTCGGCGAGGCGCGCAGCTCCGGCGATCGCAACGGCGCTTCCTTCCAGTCCTGGGACGGCAAGTGTCCGCGGGGTTTGCGCCAGCGCACCCGGCGATGCGACCGCGAGGGTGCCGAGCGCCGCGACGACGAACACGGTCAGGCGGGGCATCATCGGCATCGTACGGATTCGACGCCGGGCTGCAGCGGCAGGGGGCAGTCAGGGCTATCCTCGGACGAAACCTGCTTCCAATCAGAATGGAACTACCGTGCGCAGCCTCGCCCGTCCCGTGCGTCTTGCCCTACTTGCGTCCTCGCTGCTGCTCGTTCTGACTCTCATGGTCTCGGCTGAAGCGTCGGCCGACGGCCCGCAAGCGAGCTCCTCGGCGACGTGTCGGATCCCGATGAACGGCCGCGGCCTCGGCCCGACGTACCTCACGAAGCTCAGCGTCACGCGCACCAGCTGCCGTACGGGCCTTCGCGTCGTCCGAGCGTACTACCGCTGCCGGGTACGCAACGGCGGGCGTGACGGCCGCTGTCGTTCACGGGTCCTGACCTACCGGTGCACGGAGCGGCGCTTCAACACGATCTCCACACAGTTCGATGCGCGCGTCACCTGCAGCAAGGGGAGCGCGCGCGTGTTGCACACGTACACGCAGTTCACCTGAGAACCGCAAAGTCGCGCGCCATTCGCGCGAGGACAAGGTCGGCGGCCAGTTTCGCGCCGGTGTCGTTGAGGTGGATGCCGTCGGCCTCGCGGACGACGGTCTCGCGCCCGCTGATCGAGAGCGTGCCACGGAATCGTCGCGCGGGCGTAAAGACGCGCTCCATGTCGAGCAGGCGGACATGCGCGCGGTACGCCTCGGCGGCCACGCGGAGCGCCGCATTGACGACCTGCGCGATGCGCCGGCGCTCGGCGTCGCGTGGCAATGGCAGCGTGAGCCAGTAGACGCGCGCGCGGCCACCCTGGCGATAGGTGTTCATCATCTGGCGAGCGCGGGTGGCGAACTGCGCCGCCCACTCGGCACCGCAGCATTCAACTGTCCGCCCGCGGGCAGTTGGGAGCGGGAATCCCTCGTTGGCGCCGATGAAGACGACAACCGCGCCGGGCCTGCGGTCACGGGTCTGACGCGCGGCCAGGGGTACCCAGTCAAGGAGATCGCTCTTGGAGATCCCGGTACCGATGTGCGGGTCGCGCTCGCCGCGCACATCGCCGCCGTCGGCAAGGCGTCGGGTGATCTCCACGTCGAGGGGCATCGCCATCGAGTCGCCGGTCACCAGCACCTTGCGCAGCTCGGGCGGCTCGGTCGGCGTCGCGCCGATCGATGCGGGATCAAATGCCGCCGGGTCCACCGGTGCGGTCGTGTCGGCGCCCGCGGCTGGACCCGACGATGCAACGGGGGCGGCCTCGCCGAGATCGTCCTCGGGGGAGAGTGCGTCGCCCAGGGCGTCGGTGACGTCGGCGAACGGCAGACGGTCGGCCAGCCAGCCCGTGGGTGCCCCGATCGCGGTCAGCGTGCTTCGCGTGAGGCCGGGCTCCATCTCCTTGGCCTCGTCGCGGATGCCGCGACCGCCGAAAAGCGCGAGCAGCACCGCGGCGATGCCCACCACTACGAGCGCGTCGCGGGCGCGGAAGCGCCGCGCGTCGACGCGCACCGGCGCCTCGGCGTCGGTGGCGAAGGCCTCGATGCGCTCAGAACTGGAAGTAGATGAACGGCGGGACACCCTGACCCGGCACGGTAGCTGCCACGAGCAGGATCACGGCCGCTAGGCCAACACCGAGCGCGCCCGGCCGGGCGTTCTCGGCCCGTAAGCGGAGCGCTTCGAGCGGGCGCGGGGGCAGGAGCTGCAGCCCGATGACTGTGACGATCGCCACCAGCACGGGCGCCGACCACAACGTCGCCGAGCCCGGCTCGGCGAGCTGCGCCAAGAACGTTCCGGCGACATCGAGATCAGGGCTGCGAAACAAGATCCAGCCGAGCACGACGAGATGGAAGACGACCAGCCACCGCAGCCACGCAGGCACGCGCCGCACGCGCCGCTCACCCAGGCCGTGCTCTGCAGCCAAGCCGGCACCGTGCAGACCGCCCCAGAGCACGAACGTCCAGGCCGCACCGTGCCACAGCCCGCCGAGGCCCATCGTGAGCATGAGGTTGCGGATCGTGCGTGCTCGCCCGCCGCGGTTTCCCCCGAGCGGGATGTACAGGAAGTCGCGCAAGAACCGCGAGAGCGTGATGTGCCAACGCCGCCAGAAGTCGCGAAAGCTCGTCGCGCGATAGGGGGACGCGAAGTTCTGCGGGAACACGAAGCCCATCAGCAGCGCCAGACCGATGGCGATGTCCGTGTAGCCCGAAAAGTCGCAGTAGATCTGAGCGGTGTAGGCATATGCGGCGAGCGCGACGTCGGGTGACGCGTACAGCTGCGGGACACCGAAGACGGGATCGACCACCTCCCGGGCGAGGTAGTCGGCGATCGCCACCTTCTTGACGAGCCCGATCGCCACGAGCACCACGCCGGTCCCGACCGCGACGTTGCGCGGGTCGCGCGGCGTCTCCAGCTGCGGCAGGAACTCCCGTGCGCGCACGATCGGCCCGGCGACGAGGTGGGGAAAGAAGCTGAGATAGATTGCAAGGTCGATCGTGCGTGCAGGCGTCACCAGACCCCGGGCGACGTCGACGACATACGAGATCGCCTGGAAGATGAAGAAGCTGATGCCGACCGGCAGCGCCAGCGAGAGCAACGGCAGCGGAAAGCCCAGGCCCACGACGTCGAGCACGCCGTTGAGCTCCTCCACGAAGAACCCGTAGTACTTGTAGAGACCGAGCAGGCCGAGGTCGAGTGCCACGGCGAGAGTGATGATCTGCCGGCGCCGACGCTCGTCGGCACGGTGGCGGTGCACCAGCACCGCGCACGCCTGATTGACGAGCACGACGGCCGCCAGCAACAGCAGCCACCGCCAACTCGCGGCCGCATAGAACAGGCCGCTGGCGCCGAGAATGAACGGCTTCCAGACGCCGGGTCGCGGCATCAGCGCCCACGAGAGCGCGAGCACGGCCACGAAGAAGACAGCGAACTCGAATGTCGGAAAGACCACGGCGTCCCTTGGGGGCGCCCAGGGTAGCGCTCAAATCAACATGCGGTATGCCGACAGGTGTGGCACAGTCACGCCGTGCGCCACGCGCTCGCTCCCGTCCTCGCCCTGACGCTCATCGGGTTGGTCGCGGGCGATGCTTGGGCGTGCGATGCCGCCCAGCAACGCGGGCCTGCGGTGAAACGCACCCCCGGGCGCGCACCGCTGGCGATCGGCGACTCGGTGATGCTCGGTGCAGTGCCGCAACTAACGCGTGCGGGGTACGAGGTTGATGCTCGCGGCTGCCGCCAGATCGGTCAGGGGCTCGACCTCATGCGCGCGCGCCGGCGCGCGGGGACGCTCCCGCGGCTCGTCGTGCTTGCGCTGGGCACCAACGCGTCGATCACCACGTCGCACCTGCGATCTGCTCTCGCAATCGCCGGCCCCGACCGGGTCCTCGGACTGGTCACCCCGCGCGAGACCGGCGGATCGGGGGGCGCGGACGCCACGGTCGTGCGCCGATTCGCCCGCCGTCATCCGGGGCGCGCTGCGCTGCTGGACTGGGTGCGAGTCAGCGCTGGAAACGGCGGATGGTTCGCCGGCGACGGCATCCATCTCGGCGCCGGCGGCGCGCGGGGGCTCGCCCGGCTCCTTCGTCAAGCCCTACCGCTCGCGGCCCCGGTTCCATGTCCATAGCGCGCGTGGCGGTCGCGGCGGCCGCGTCGGTGGTGATGGCGGCTCCAGGGGTGGCGGGGGCGCAGACGCCGCAGCTGTCGATCGAGGGTCCTGCGGTGCGGGCGCCGGGCGTGGAGATCGCCGTGGTTGTGCGTGGCGCACCTCCCGGCGCTCCGGTGCACCTTGAGCACCGCACGCCTCGTTCGTGGGTCGTGGTGGCCACCGGCGTGGCGGCAGGTGACGGGACCGTGCGCCTGCGCTATCGCCCGCACAGACCACGCGCGCGCCATCCGCTGCGCGCCGCGGCGCCCGGAGCGCTGCCGTCACGGACGCTCGACGTGCGGACCCGGGCCGTCACCCTGGCCGCGTTCGGCGACGCGAACTTCGGCGATGGCGTGGCGACGGTCATGGCTCGGCGGGGCGACCTGTGGCCGTGGCGCGACGTCGCCCCGGTGCTACGGCGCGCCGACGTTGCGTTCGGCAACCTCGAGTGCGCGATCTCTCGTCGCGGCGCGCCGGTGGCCAAGGAGTTCCGGTTCCGCGGTCGGCCGGGCGCGCTGCGACGTGTCGTGCGCTTCGCCGGCCTCGACGTGCTCAACCTCGCCAACAACCACGTGGGCGACTACGGGACCGCCGCGCTACTCGACACCGTGCGCCACGTGCGCCGATCCGGCGCGCTGCCTGTTGGCGCCGGGGCGACGCTCGCCGCAGCCCGCCGGCCGGCCGTGACCACGCGCCTTGGCCTGCGGATCGCCTTTGTCGGCTTCTCGGACATCGGCCCCGGCTCCTTCGCAGCGGGTCTGCGCCGGCCGGGCACCGCATTCGCCACGCTGCCGGTCATCCGCGCCGGGGTCCGAGAGGCCGCCCGCCGCGCCGACGTCGTCGTCGCCACGTTTCACTGGGGCGTCGAGCGGGCCAGGCAGGAGAACGCGCGCCAGCGCGCGTTCGCACGGGCAGCGATCTCCTCCGGCGCCACCGCGGTCATCGGAGCGCACCCACATGTGCTGCAGCCCATCCGACGGCCGGCACGCCGGCGGCTCATCGCGTACAGCCTCGGAAACTTCGTCTGGGCAGCGGGCTCAGCCCTCACCAGCTCCACCGGCATCCTGCATCTGCGTCTGTCCACCCGCGGCGTGGAGTCCGCTCGCCTGCAGCGAGGCCGGATCCTCGGCACACGCCCGCGTGTGCGTCTGCGGTGATCGGTAGCCCGGAGCGGGACAGGATTGGACTGTTCGTCGGTCCATCACCTGTGAGAGTGGGTTGATGGTCCTGTCGGCAACGTATCACGGACTCCCGGGCCGCTTCCATGGGCGTGGGGAGCCCCGCCGCATGAAGCAGAAAGCTCCGTATTAGCAGGGCTTCAGACGATGGGCGGTGCAGGGCTCGAACCTGCGACCTCCTGCTTGTAAGGCAGGCGCTCTGACCAGCTGAGCTAACCGCCCGCGACCCGCCATCATGCCGGGTATGGATCGCTCTGTGCTCTGGCGCGCGGCGCTGCTGCAGGCCGTCTCGGTGGCGGCCGTCGCGGTCGTGCTCGCGGTCGCGCTGCCGCGCTCGTTCTTCGAGGACTGGGGCTGGCTGGCCGGTCCCGGCGCGTGGGCGGCGTGCGCGCTGCTCGTCGGGCGCGTGCTGCCGTGA
>JACCQW010000316.1 GCA_013813955.1 Solirubrobacterales bacterium | reverse complement strand
CGGCCGCCACCTACACGACGGAGTTCGGGCGACGCTCGTAGTCTTCGGCGCCGCATGGCGCGCGTCCAACCGCTCAGGGCCCTTCACTACGATCCCGCCGTCGCCGGCCCCCTGCAGGCGCTGGCGGCACCGCCCTATGACGTCATCGACCCCGGGCAGCGGGCCGAGCTGCAGTCGCGCTCACCGCACAACGCGGTGGCCGTCGACCTGCCGGAGGACCCGCAGGGCGCCGACCCCTATGCCCACGCGGCCGCGCTGCTGGAGGCCTGGCGGACCGAAGGAGCGGTCATCCGCGACGAGGAGCCCGCCTTCTGGGCGCTCATCCAGGACTACACCGCCCCCGACGGCCGGCGCCTGACGCGCAACGGCTTCTTCGCGCGCGTGCGCGTGGAGGACTACGGGCCCGGGCGCATCCGCCCGCACGAGCGCACGCACCCGGGCCCCAAGGAGGACCGCCTGCGCCTGACCCGGGCGACGCAGGCCAACCTGTCGCCGATCTTCTCCCTCTACTCCGATCCCGAGCTCCGCGCCTGGCGCGCGCTGCAGCCGTCGACCGGCGGTGAGCCCTTCGGCGAGGTCATCGACGAGGACGGCACGCGCCACCGCCTATGGCGCGTCACCGACCCCGGAGCGCTGGCCGCCGTGCAGGAGGCGCTGACCGACGCCGAGCTGCTCATCGCCGACGGCCATCACCGCTACGAGACCGCACGCGTGTACGCCGAGGAGATGGGGGGCGAGGGCGGGCATCGCTACGTGCTCATGTGCCTCGTCGCACTGCAGGACGAGGGCCTGACGGTCTTCCCCACCCACCGTCTGGTCAGCGGGCTGAAGGGCACCGCCAAGCCCGAGGCACTGGCGGCCACGCTGCGCGAGCACTTCGACATCGAGCAGATCGCCGCCGAGGATCTCGTCCCCGAGGACGGTGGCGCCCCGCTGCGCATGGGCTACATGGACGCCTTCCTCAAGCGCCCGTTCCGCCTCACACTGAAGGACCAGGCGATCGCCGACGCCGCGCTGGAGGGCATGCCCGAGCCCTACCGCCGGCTGGACACGGCGGTGCTCGAGGCGCTGGTGCTCAAGGGCCCGCTCGGGCTCACCGAGGACGACATCTCCCACCTGCGCGGCCTGGGTTACGCGCGGTCCTTCCAGGAGGCGCGCGAGCTCGTCGAGTCAGGCTCCTACGACGCCGGCTTCTACCTGCGCTCCACCCCGGTGGCACAGGTGCGCGAGATCGCCGCCGCCGGGGTCAACATGCCGCCGAAATCCACCTACTTCTTTCCGAAGGTTCTGACCGGGTTGCTCTTCAACCCACTCTCCGACCGGGAGTAGCATGTGATGACCATGCGCGCATCAGCACGACGCCAGGACGGCTTCCGCCACGTGATCAAGGTGCGAGACCATCGCGTAAGCGCCGACGAGCCCCGCGACGCGGGCGGCGAGGACGCGGCGCCCTCCCCGCAGGAGCTGCTCGCGGCCAGCCTCGCCTCCTGTACTGCGGTGACCATGGAGATGTACGCCATGCGCAAGGGCTGGGACCTCTCCGACGTCGAGGTCGAGTGCCAGTACAGCCCGGCCGAGCGCGGCTGCCCGACGAAGTTCACGCTGACCCTGCGCCTGCCGTCCGACCTCTCCGAGGAGCAGGTCGCGCGCCTGAAGGTCATCGCGGCCAAGTGCCCCGTGCACCGCACGCTCGACGGCGAGGTCATGTTCGACGAACGTGTCGAGCGCGTCCAGCTCGCTCACTGAGGCGCTGCGCGCGGTCCTGCTGGACCCCGCCGAAGCGGCGGCGCGCGACGTCCACGGGCGCACCGAGGCCGCGGTTCTCGTGCCGCTCTACGTGGCCGACGGCGAGCTGCACGCGGTCTTCACCCGGCGCCGCGACGACATGCGCCGTCACCCGGGCGAGATCTCATTCCCCGGCGGCCGGCGCGACGAGGGCGAGGACGACCTGCGCGTGACCGCCCTGCGGGAGGCCGAGGAGGAGATCGGCCTGCCGCGCGAGGCGGTGCAGCTGCTGGGGGCGCTCGCGCCCACCCCGACGGTGGCCACCAACTACGCGGTCTATCCGTACGTCGGGCTCATCGAGCCCGGCCGCGAGTGGACGATCTCCGCGCGCGAGGTCGACGCGGTGCTCGAGCTGCGCCTCACCGACCTGCGCGCCGGCCACGGGCGACGGCGCCTGTTGCGCCGTGGGGTGCCCTTTCGCACCGACGTCTACGCCGTCGGCGAGCAGCTGATCTGGGGCGCGACCGCCCGCATGGTCGCCGACCTGCTCGACCGCGTCGGCCCGCTGCTGGACCGGGACGCGGCCTGAGCCCGCATGGACGCCGAGGCGCTCGTCAGCAAGCTGCGCGCGCGCATCTCCGACGAGCGCGTGCTCGCCGCGGTGCGCAGCGTGCCGCGCGAGCACTTCGTCGCGCCCGAGCAGGCCGCGTCGGCCTACGACGACGCGCCGCTGCCGATCGGCAACGGGCAGACGATCTCCCAGCCCACCGTCGTGGCGCGCATGTGCGAGCTGCTGGAGCTGGTGGGGACAGATCGCGTGCTCGACGTCGGGACCGGGTCGGGCTATCACGCGGCGGTCCTGTCGCGCCTGTGCGCGCACGTGTGGGGGGTGGAGCGCGACCGTCGCCTGGCCCGCAACGCGGCCCGCGCGCTTGCGGCGGCGGGGATCGACAACGTCACCGTGATCGCAGGTGACGGCGCGCTGGGGCTGCCCGAAGAGGCACCGTTCGACGCGATCAACGTCGCCGCGACCGCGCGCCGCGCGGTCCCGTCGGCGCTGGAGGAGCAGCTCGCGCTCGGCGGGCGGCTCGTCGCGCCGGTGGCGCGCGGCGACGACGAGCGCCTGGTCCTCGTGTGCCGACGCGCGAAGGGCCTCGAACGCCGCGCGCTGGAACCCGTCCGCTTCGTTCCGCTGAGGTGAGCCGTCCGCCTTGACTTCAAGCTAACTTGAAGTCCTAGCCTGGCTCGACGGCAGTCCCCCACCGCCACGAGGAGGCACGCATGACGACGACGCGAGGGCGAGCGAGCGAGCGGATCACCGAGGAGGTCACGAGCTGGCCGGGCGTCGAGGCGCAACCGGGCTCGCGCGGCGCGTTCGCCTTCACGCTGGGGCGCCGCGAGATCGGCCACCTGCACGGCGACCGCGTCCTGCACATCGGCTTCCCCAAGGCCGTCTGGCACGAGCTCCACGACGCCGGCCGGATCGACTTCCACCCCGTCTTCCCCGGGCGCCCGGGCTACGCGTCGCGCAGCCTCGAGACCGCCGATCACGTGCGCGACGCGATCGAGCTGCTGCGGCTCAACTACGACCGCGCGGTCGCCCGCCACGGCCTGCCGGAGGCCGAGGCCTCGCAGCCCGCCCGGACCTCCTAGGCGACGTCCTTCTCGATCGGCACGTCGACGAGGTTGCCCCACTCCGTCCACGAGCCGTCGTAGTTCTTGACGTCGTCGCGGCCGAGCAGCTCGTGCAGCACGAACCACGTGTGCGCCGAGCGCTCGCCGATGCGGCAGTAGGCGATGATCGGCTCGCCCGACAGCACGCCCTTGCCGCCGTAGAGCTCCTCCAGCTCGTCCCTGGACTTGAAGGTGCCATCCTCGCGCACGGCCTGCGACCACGGGATCGACGCCGCACCGGGGATGTGCCCGGAGCGCTGCGCGCCCTCGTTCTCATAGCCGGCCATCGCGATCAGCTCGCCGGAGAACTCCTGCGGCGAGCGGACGTCGACGAGCTTGCGCTCGCTGCCCAGCGCCGCGCGGACCTCCTCGCGCAGGGCGCGGATCGCGTCGTCGCCGGGGGTGGCCGCGAAGGTCTGGGGGTCGTGGCTCGGGAGGTCGGAGGAGGTCGGCCTGCCCTCGGAGATCCACTTCTCGCGCGGACCGTTCATGAGCAGGACCTTGTCGTGGCCGTAGTACTTCAGGTACCAGTACGTGTAGGCCGCGAACCAGTTGTTGCGATCCCCGTAGAGGACGATCGTGTGGTCGCCCGAGACGCCGCGCGAGCCGAACAGCTCGCCGAAGGCCTCCGGCCCGAGGAAGTCGCGCTTGACCTGGTCCTGCAGGTCGGTCTTCCAGTCGAAGCCGATCGCGCCGGGAATGTGGGCCTCGGCGTACAGCGCCGGGTTCTCGTCGACCTCCACGATGCGGATCGAGTCGTCGTCGAGGCGCTCGGCGACCCAGTCGGTCTCGACGAGCACGTCCTTCGAGTAGTCAGCCACTTGGCCTCCTGGGGTCGGGATGGGGTATTTCCGATCCGATTTGTGGGTTTTACCCTAGCGCACGCCCAGGAGGCGGTCGACGGCCGCGCGGGCCGAGACGGCCCAGGCCTCGCCCTCGGCCGGGTCGGCCTCCAGGAGCGCGTAGGGGATCTCGTTGAGCTCGCCCGCGCGGCGCACCTCGGCGATCCCGGCGGCCAGCGCCGCGAGCGCCACCGTCCCCGCCGCCTCGTAGACCACGCCGCGCACCGTGGTGTCGGTGGTCTTCTCGAGCATCATCCGCAGGCGCGGGCCGTGCAGGGCCGCGACCGCGTCCCCAGGCCCCGACGCCGTGCCCAGCGCCCACACCAGGACCGTCACGTTCTCCAGGGCGTAGCGCAGCGTCCCGACGACGTCAGGGCTACCGATCCAGCACTCGGCCCCGCTGGCCTCGATCGCGGCGCGGCCGCACTCGGCGCGGGTCACGGCGCGCACGGCGTGGCCGTCCGCGATCAGGTCGCGCGCCAGCCTCAGCCCGCGGC
>JACCQW010000449.1 GCA_013813955.1 Solirubrobacterales bacterium | reverse complement strand
CTCGCGCGCGCCGCGGCGTGGGTGGGGGCGCGGGCCAGCCGTGAGGGGCTGCCGGCGCCGCTGCCCTACCCGGTGCGCCTCGGCCACTGGCCGGCGGCGATCGGGATCCTCGCCTTCGCGTGGGTCGAGCTCGTGTACTCAAGCGGTGACGACCCGAGCACGCTGGCCATCCTCGCGCTGGCCTACGCGGCCCTGCAAATGGTGGGGATGAGCCTGTACGGGATCGACGCGTGGACGCGCAACGGCGACGCCTTCGGCGTCTACTTCGGGCTGTTCGCACGGATGTCGCCGCTGCGCTGGGAGCGCGGAGCGGTGTTCGCCCGCCGTCCGCTGGCCGGGCTGTCGACGCTGACCGCGATGCCCGGCACGGTCGCGCTGCTGGCGGTGATGATCGGCACGACCTCCTTCGACGGCTTCGGCGAGGGCCCCACCTGGGGCTCGATCGCACCCGAGCTGACGAGCTTCTTCACCGACGCCGGCCTGAACCAGGCGCGCGCGCTCGAGCTGGCCTTCACGGTCGGCCTGATCGGCGCCGTACTGGCGGTCGGCGGCCTGTACCGCCTCGGCGTCGCCGGGATGCGCTGGGCGGGCGAGAAGCGCGGGGCCGGCGAGCTGTCGGGGGCTTTCGTGCACTCGCTCGTGCCGATCGCGCTGGCCTACGTCGTGGCCCACTACTTCTCGCTGCTGGCCTACCAGGGGCAGGCGATCGCCTATCTGGCATCCGACCCGCTGGGCGACGGCGGCAACCTGCTGGGCACCGCAAGCGCGACGATCGACTACGCCTGGGTCTCGGCCACCGCGATCTGGTACGTGCAGGTCGGGGCGCTGGTCCTCGGCCACGTCGCCGGGCTCGTCCTCGCCCACGACCGCGCGCTGGTGCTGTACGAGGGCAGCCGCGCCGCCGCGCGTTCGCAATACTGGATGCTTGCCGTCATGATCGCCTTCACGTCGCTCGGCCTCTGGCTGCTGTCCTCCGCCAACGAATGATGCTCATTCCCATCGCCCACGCCGGCCACTGGCTGGTATCTGTGCTGTACCTCGTCCCGATCGTCGTGGTCGTCGCCGGCCTGGGCTGGCAGGTCTGGCGCGAGAAGCGCCGCGAGGCGGCCGAGGGCACCGAGGCGCCCGACTCCCCGCCGGCGGGCTAAGACCTCCGCCGGCTATGCCGCGCTCCACAGCGCGCCGCTGCCCAGCGTCTCGCGCGTCGCGCGACCCTCGGCGACCGCCGCTATGAGCCGGTCCTCGGCGGCGGCGTCGTCGGGCGCGGACTTGTCGGGGGCCAGGCACGCGGCGACCTCGCGCGTGGTCAGCCCCTCCGGCAGCGCGGCGAGCACGTCGACGACGTCCTCGGGCGCCTCGCGACGCGCCAGCGACGTGTCCAGATTGGCGACGCACACGTCGTAGGCCCCCAGCGATTGGAAGCCACCGGCCTCCAGCGTGCGCCCTGCGGCGGCGAAGACCAGCGACGGAGCGGTGAAGCGCACGGCGCCGTCGGTGTTCGCGCTCTTGCCCTGGAACTCGGTGGGGCTCCCGGCCGCCGTACGCGCCAGCCGGCGGTCCTCGTCGTACGCGGCGCCGACCTCGGGCGCGTCGAGCATGCCCATCACCCGCCCGACGTCGAGGCCCGCCACACGCTGCAGCGCGGCGGCGACCGCATCCGGCTCGTCGAGCACGAGCGTCGTCGTGAACCAGGCGAACTGCAGGGCGCGGAAGGCCTCCCACTCCCGTACGGGGTCGCTCAGGCGCGTGGCGATGATGGCCCGGCAGGCGACGGCGGTGGCGGCGATGCGCTCGCGCGGGGCGGTGGCGAACGGCATCCCGCGGTCGCGAAAGCGGCGGTAGCCCACCGCCTGGCGCTGCGGCGTGTAGCCGCGCTCGACGTACTGGCGTGCCTGCTCGGTCAGCACGATGAGCACGAGCCGCCAGCGCAGCTGCTCGCCGTAGCGCCAGCGCAGCGCCGCGAAGTGCGGCGCCGCGGAGTAGGCCCACGGGCAGCCCGGGTCGCTGAAGTGCGTGACCTCGATCGCGGCCATCAGGCGCCTGGCCCCTCGGCCTCCAGGCGCCGGATGTCCGCGGCCAGGGCCTCGGGCGTGAGGACGTCGGAGAAGAAGCCGACTCGCTGGCGCCCGCGCGCGTCGAGCAGCACCGTCGAGGCCGAGTGCTCGAAGCCCTCGCCCTGGGGCTGGACCCCGTAGGCCTTCCACAGCCGCGCGAGCTCGGCGCGCTCGCCGAGCAGGAAGCGCATGCGTCCGGTCATCTTGTGCTTGAGCAGGAAGCTCCTGGCCCGGTCGGGGGTGTCGCGCGGCGGGTCGACGCTGACCGCCACGACAGGCACGTCGTGGCCGAGGTCGTCCAGCGCGCCGCGGATCTGCGCGGTGGTCAGCGGGCAGGTGTCCTCGCAGGTCGTGTAGAGGAACGTCACGACGACCGGCCGGCCGCGTAGCTCATCCAGACGCACGGGCTTGCCGTCCTGGTCGCGCAGGCCGAACTCGGCCGGGGGGATGTCCGGCGGGCGCACCGCGCCCTGGAAGGCCGTGCCGCCCACGGCCCTGTCGCCCACCGCGAAGGCCAGGACCGCCGCGATCGCGGCCAGCGCCAGCGTGCCGGCGACCATGAGCGTGAGTCGTACACGGGGCGACATCGCCCCCAGGGTATCCGGGGCCCGTCGGATCCCGGCCCGCCCTGCCGCCGCCGTGCCGCCCTCGGGCTAGGCCTCGACGAGGCCGCGGCGGATCGCGTAGCGCACGAGCTGCACGCGGTCGCGCATCCCGAGCTTGCGCAGCAGGTTCGCGCGATGGGACTCGACCGTCTTCTCGGCGAGGTGCAGCACCGTTCCGATCTCGCGGTTGGTGTGCGCCTCGGCGATGAGCTTGAGGACCTCCTGCTCGCGCGGCGTCAGCGGCTCGGCCGGGCCGGCGGCGTCGTCGGCCATCCATTCGCGCACGAGCGAGCGCTCCGCGGCGTTGGTCAGGAACGGTTCCCCGCGCGCCACCGCGCGGACGGCCGCGACGAGGTCCTGGTCGGCCTCGCGCTTGAGCACGTAGCCCGCCGCGCCCGCCTTCAGCGCCTCGAACAGGTAGCGCTCGTCGTCGTGCATGGACAGCACGAGCACGGCGATCTCCGGCGCCTGGGCACGGATCTCGCGCGTGGCCTGCAGCCCGGTCAGCTTCGGCATGGCGACGTCGAGGATGCACAGGTCCGGCCGGTGGCGCAGGGCCAGCGCGACCGCCTCGGCGCCGTCGGCCGCCTCGGCCACGACCTGCACCCCGGCCTGGCGCTCGAGCAGCAGGCGCATCCCGGCGCGCACGATCCCGTGATCGTCGGCGATGAGCAGCCTCACGACGGCGCGCCCTGCCTGACGGGGAGCACGAGCTCCACGGTCGTCCCGGCGCCCGGGGCCGAGCGCACGTCCAGCGAGGCGCAGGCGAGCAGCGCGCGCTCGCGCATGCCCTCCAGCCCCAGCCCGGCACCGGCCGTGGCCGGATCGAAGCCGCAGCCGTCGTCGGCGACGAGCACGCGCAGGCGCGCGCCGTCGCGCGCCACGAGCGCGACGGACACCGTCCTGGCCCGCGCGTGGCGGGCGGCGTTCGACAGGGCCTCCTGCACGACGCGGTAGACGACGATCTGCTCGTCCTCGCCCAGGGGCGGCGGCTCTCCGTCCGCCGCGAAGCGGGCGTCGATCCCGAAGCGCCGGCCGACCTCGCCGACCTGCGTGCGCAGCGCGGGGAGCAGCCCGTGGTCGTCGAGCGCCGTGGGCCGCAGCTCGCGGGCGAGGCCGACGAGCTCGCGCATCGCCTCGCCGGTCAGTCGCTGGGTCTCGGCCAGCTCATCGGCCAGCTCCGGCGGGGCCTGCTCGGCGGTGGCGCGCAGGCGCAGCGCCACGGCGGTCAGGGCCTGGTTGACCTCGTCGTGCAGATCGCGCGCCACCCGGGCGCGCTCGGCCTCCTGGGCGCGCAGCACCGC
>JACCQW010000425.1 GCA_013813955.1 Solirubrobacterales bacterium | reverse complement strand
CCACCGGGGCGGGCGCCTTCGCGGCCCGCGCGCTCGTCCTCGCCGCCCTGCCCGTCGCGCTGCTAGGCTCAGGCTTCCTGCGCGCTGGCGAGCTCGCCGCGCTGCGCGGTTTGAGATAGCTTCTCGCACGCGAAAGTCCGCCGGTCGCCGGGCCGGCGCCACCCAACACGGACAGGAGCCCCCTCGCCATGCATCGTCCCACGCGCATCCTCGCGCTCGCCACCGTGCTCGCGCTCGGCCTGACGAGCGCCGCGTCCGCCGGCTATGACCGCGACACCGTCATCGTGAAGTTCAAGGACTCGGCCACGGCTGCCGCCCAGCGCGGCGCGGTGCTTCAGCGGGCCGGTGCCGGTCCCGTGCTGGGGACCGTGCGCGGCCTCGGCGCGAACGTCGTGCGCACGACCGCGGATCCCGCCGTCGTCGCCGGGCGCCTGAACCGCAGCGCCCTCGTGCAGTACGCCGAGGTCAACCAGATCCTGCGCGCCAGCGCGGTGCCCAACGATGCGCGCTTCGGCGAGCTGTACGGGCTGAACAACACCGGCCAGACCGGCGGCACGCCCGACGCGGACATCGACGCGCCCGAGGGCTGGGACGCCACCGGCCTGGGCACGTTCCCGGCGACGGGCGGCGCGAAGGTGGGGATCGTGGACACCGGCATCCGCGCCTCGCACCAGGACCTCGCCGGCAAGGTCGCCGACTGCGCGCAGTCGCGCGGCTTTTTGATCTTCGCGGGCTCGATCCGCGCGGGCTGCGCCGACGACAACGGCCACGGCACGCACGTCGCGGGCACGATCGGCGCGAACACCAACAACGGCGTCGGCGTCGCGGGCGTGGCCTTCAACTCGCCGCTCGGGATCTGCCGCGCGCTCGGGGGGCCGGCGGGCACCGGCAACACCGCCGACGTGGCCAACTGCATCGGCTACCTGCACGACACCGGCTCGAAGGTCATCTCGATGAGCCTGGGCGGCGGGGACTCGACCACGCTGCGCAACGCCGTCGTCCGCGCCTACCGCAACGGAGCGTCCAACGGCTCGCTCATCGTGGCCGCCGCCGGCAACGACGGCAACGCGACCGTGAACTACCCGGCCGGGTACGCGGAGGTCGTCTCCGTCGCCGCGACGGACAACCGCGACCAGCGCGCGTCGTTCTCCAACGCCAACGCCGACGTGGAGGTCGCCGCGCCCGGCGTGAACATCCTCTCCACGTGGTTCAGCTCGGACTCGAGCTACAACACGATCTCGGGCACGTCGATGGCCACGCCGCACGTCGCGGGCGTCGCCGCGATCATCGCGGGGCGCAACGCGGGCGCGACGGTCACGACGATCCGCTCCAGGCTGCAGGCGGCCACCGACGACCTCGGGGCTCCCGGGCGCGACGCGTCCTTCGGCTTCGGGCGGGTGAACCTCTCCAAGGCGGGATAGCGGCGCAGGCCGGCGCCGGGGCCGGTGGCGTCACAGCCGCCGGCCCCGGTTGTGCTCGGAGGCCGCCTCACGCAGCCCCTCGCCGCTGCCCGGGCGCAGCGTCGCGGTGACGTGGCGCCAGTAGCGCCGCGACTGATGACCGCGCAGCACGAGCGCGCCGGCGGCGCGCAGCGCGTAGGTCCACGCGGTCAGCCAGCGCACCGCCCATGCCGAGGCGCTCGTGTGGTGCTTGCGCATGTAGCGGTCGCGGTTGCGCGAGAGTTCGACGATCCGCCGCTCGGGCACCGCGCCCGTCGAGAGCTGCTCGTGGTGCACCGCCTGCGCGGCGGGGACGTAGAGCGTCCGCCAGCCCGCATCGCGCAGGCGCTTGCAGAAGTCCACCTCGTCGGAGTAGACGAAGAACGCGGGGTCGAACCAGCCGATCGCCTCGGCGGCGTCCCGGCGGACGAGCAGCGCCGCCGACTGCGCCCAGTCGACGTCGCGCACCGCGTCGCCGGTGCTCTGCACGGTGTAGCGGCGGTGCAGCAGCACGGCCGCGGCGAGCGCGGTGGTAGGCGTGGGGAAGCGCCAGGCGGAGGGCTGGCGGCGCCCGTCGGGGCGCAGGAGCATGGCGCCCGCGGCGCCCGCGTCGGCGCGCTCGATCAGCGCGGCGCGCAGTGCGGCGG
>JACCQW010000402.1 GCA_013813955.1 Solirubrobacterales bacterium | reverse complement strand
CCGCCCATGTGGTTGATCGCGCCGCGCTCGACGATGTTGCACTGCACCACCGGGCCCCAGCAGCCGATCTCCACCAGGCACTGGTTGTCGCCGGGCTCCTCCGAGAAGACGCCCTCCTCGTAGTAGCCCGCCTTCGGGCAGTGGCGATGCACCGTCTCGGTGAACTGCCACGCCGGCCGGCCCAGGTCGTCGAACTCCGGGAGCGGAGCGGAGCCGTCGAGGAACCGCAGCACATGGGCGAGGGTCTCGGTGAAGTTGTCGCCCACCGGCGCGCATCCCGGCACGTTCACGATGGGGATCCCCCGAGCGGAGCGGTAGTCGGCGCCGAGGTAGTCCATCAGGCCCATCGAGCCGGTGATGTTGCCCACGGCGGCCGGAATCCCGCCCCACGTCGCGCACGTCCCGATCGCGATGTACGCCGCCGCCTTGGGCGCCATCGCCCACGCCCAGTCGGTCGCGCGCAGCGGCTGCTGGCGGTCGCGCGAGGAGCTCAGCGACTGCGGCCAGTCCGTCCCGACGCCCAGCGCCGCGAAGTGGCCCTCGCGCTCGAGCGTCTGATCGTCGGGGATCGACCCTTCGAGCACGACGATGTACGGCGCGCCCAGGGTGCCTTCAACGGCCTGGCGGTAGTGCTCCATGAGCTCGTGCCCGGATTCCTCCGAGAGCATGGGGTGGTGCAGCACCACGCGCGGCAGGCCCGGGATCCGGCCGAGCACCATGTCCTCGACCGACGGGTTGCTCGCGCCGAGCGTGGAGACCGTGCAGCCGTCGCAGCTCATCCCCGCGATCCAGAATACGTGCACGACGCTCTCGTCCGAGCTCTCCCCGATCACCCTTGCTCCTCCCGCTTCATCGCCGCCAGTAGATGCGCGGCGCACTGTGACGAATGAACTGACGCATGCTAAGTGCGAGCATCATATACCGGCGCGGGCACCCGGGGTTGCCGCCCTCCCTCAGGCGCGTGAGGGCTCGGTCTCTGCTCGGTGCACGTCCGGGATGTCGCGCAACAGCGACGCGAGGTCCTCGCGCTCGAGCGTCTCGCGCCGCACGAGCGTCTCGGCGACGCGGTCCAGCTGCTCACGGTAGGCGGCCAGCAGCTCGTGGCAGCGCCCCTCCGCCTCGGTGAGCAGGGTGCCGATCTCCGCGTCGGCCTGCTGGGCGAGCGCGTCGCCGATGGAGCGCGCGCCGCCGCGGGCGTCATCCTGCAGCACGCGCGGGCCGAGCGTGCGGCTCATCCCGTAGTCGCAGACCATCGCATGGGCCAGTCGCGTGGCCCGCTCGAGGTCGTCCTGCGCGCCGTTGGAGGGGTCGCCGTAGACGAGCTCCTCCGCGGCACGCCCCGCGAGGCGGAACGCGATCTCGCGCTCGAGCTCGGAGCGCGTCGTCAGCTGGCGGTCGTGGGGAGGCAGGTGCCACGTGGTGCCCAGGCTGTGCCCGCGCGCGACGATCGACACCTTGTCGATGCTCCCCGCCGGGCGCAGGGCCCAGCCCACGACCGCGTGCCCGGCCTCGTGGTAGGCCACGCGCCGCTTCTCCTCCTCGCCGAGGACGCGGCTGCGGCGCTCGGGCCCGGCGATCACGCGCTCGACGGCCTCGTCGAGCTCGCGGCGCCCGATGCGCTGCAGGCGGCGGCGACCCGCGAGCAGGGCCGCCTCGTTGAGCACGTTGGCGATGTCCGCCCCGGAGAAGCCGGCCGTGCGGTGGGCCAGCGCCTCCAGGTCGCGCTGATCCAGCGGCCGCCCGCGGCTGTGGATCTTGAAGATCGCGATCCGTCCGGCGAGGTCGGGCAGATCGATCACGACCTGGCGGTCGAAGCGGCCCTTGCGCACGAGCGCGCTGTCGAGGATGTCCGCGCGGTTGGTGGCGGCCATGAGCACGACGCGATCGCTCGGGTCGAAGCCGTCGAGCTGCACGAGCAGCTCGTTCAGCGAGGCCTCCCACTCGACGTTGAAGGCGTCCCCGCTCGAACGCTCCCGGCCGATCGCGTCGATCTCGTCGATGAACACGATCGAGGGCGCCGACAGCCGGGCCTGCGCGAAGAGGTCGCGCACGCGGGCCGCGCCGACGCCGACGAGCATCTCCACGAACTCGGTGGCCGAGATCGAGAAGAACGCCACACCCGCCTCCCCCGCCACAGCGCGGGCGATCAGCGTCTTGCCGCAGCCAGGCGGGCCGACGAGCAGGATGCCCTTCGGGGTGCGCGCACCGATCGCCTCGAACGAGCTCGGGTCGACGAGGAACTCCTGGACCTCGCGCAGCTCCTGCACCGCCTCGTCCTGGCCGGCCACGTCGGCCAGCGTCACCGGCGGGGTGGCGCCGGGCTGGTAGCGGCGTGCGCGCGAGCGCCCGAACAGCGACAGCTCGCCGCCCGAGATACCCCGGAAGATCACGAACAGGAAGGCGAACCCGACGATCAGCGTGGCGGCGGGCAGGAGGTACTGCGTCGCGAGCTGCAGGAGCTGCTTGTCGGTCTGCGAGTCGATGCTGACGTTGACCCCCTGGGCGACCAGCCGTTCGGCCACGGCGCTGGACTGCACCTCGCCCAGCAGGCCGCTGTAGAGGACCTCCCCGTCCTCGGTGGTCGCGACGATCCGCGAGTCGACCCGCAGGATCGTGAGATCGCGCAGCGAGCCGTCGCGCGCCTCGCCGGCGAGGCGGGTGATCGACACCTCGCGCCCGCCCGTCTGCGGCTGCAGCGCCTTGAGCACGACGACGTAGCTGATGACCAGGAAGACCAGCATCGCCCCGAGGACGATCACCTGGATCTTGCGCGGCCCGAGCCCGCCGCCGCCGCGCTTGCCGGCGTCAGCGGCGGGGGCGGTCTTGGCGTCCCTACCGATCATCGTGTGGGGACTGTAGCCGTGTCGGCGTCCTCCCGTGGCGGGGCAGCGTCGTCTTATAAATATAGAGCCAGGAGCCGTGG
>JACCQW010000401.1 GCA_013813955.1 Solirubrobacterales bacterium | reverse complement strand
CTTCAGATCGGGGCGCGGGTCGGGCTGGCGGCAGGTCCGCGTGCGGCGCCGCGCGCTGCGCTTCAGCGCGCCGTCGGCGGCGTACCAGCGGAAGCGCACGACGCTGCGATACAGCGCGGGGGCGCGCAGGCCGGTGACGCGCTTGTGGAAGACGAAGCCGGCCCGCCGCGGCAGCGAGCGCTCCCAGGTGCCGAAGCCGGGCACGTCGTCCACGCGCCGCCAGTCACTCCGTGCGGAGCGCCGGCGCTGCAGATCGAAGCGCATCCACATCCGCTCGCTGCCCGCGCGCGCGGGCATGGAGCCCATGAACGTCGCGATGCGCTCGGCGGGCAGCGCACCGGTCGCACACGACTCGAGCACCGCGCGCAGCGGCGGGCGCTCCTGCGCGGAGGCGGGGACGGCCGCGACCAGCACGGCGGCCAGGGCGATGAGGAGCGCGTGACGCATGCGCTGCTAAGACAGCGCCTGCGCCCGCAAGTTGCGGCGCGGCGCCTACGTGTTCTGGTACAGGGGCCCGTCGCCACCTTCGGGCGGGGTGAGCCTGCCGCCCTTGGCGGTGATCGCCCCGCACTGCACGCAGTTGGTGTAGTTGACGATCACGTCGACGTTGCCCTCGGCGGGCGCGTCCTCGGGCAGCTCGTACACGCCGGCCGGGCACATCCAGACCCACGTCTCGGCGACCTCACGCGGGACGTTCTTCTGCAGGCGGATGTGGTTGGGCGCATCGTCGCGGGTCGCGTTGCCCGTGATGAACACCGACGAGAGCTTGTCGAAGGTGTACTTGCCGTCGGGGCGGGGATAGCCGTCCTTGGTGTCGCCGACGAACATCGGCTTGTCGTCGTTGCGATGCCAGGACCAGCGCCCGCCGGGGAAGCGGCCCTTCGTGGCGATCATCAGGTTGACCAGCGGGCCGCCCTGCAGGAAGCCCCGCTGGAAGGGCTGGCGGGTGTTGCGCACCTGCCAGAGCTCCTTGCCCGTCTGCGAGGACTCGATCGCCTCCTCGTAGGACTCGAAGGAGGACTCGCCGCGCTGTAGCGCCGCGTAGATCGACTCGGCCGCGAGCTTGCCCGACAGCAGCGAGTGGTGCACGCCCTTCAGCGCGACCGTGTCGACCATGCCGCCGGAGTCGCCGACGAGCACGGCGCCGGGCATCGACAGCTTGGGCATCGACCAGTAGCCGCCGGCGGGCAGGGCCTTGGCGCCCCAGCTCACGCGCTCGCCGCCCTCGAGGATCTTGCGCACCAGCGGGTGCAGCTTGAACTTCTGCAGCAGGTCGTGGGCGGAGGTGGTCGCGTCGGCGTACTCCAGGTCGATGACGAAGCCGATCGACACGAGGTCATCGCCGGTCTTCTCGTCCTTCATCGGATACAGCCACGTGCCGCCGATCTGGCCGTACTTCGAGGAGAGCTTCAGCGGCCACGGCCCGATCGTGTGGATGAGGCGGTCCAGCGGCTTGGGAACCTTCCAGACCTCCTTGACCCCGAGCTCCCAGACCTGCGGCTCGCGCCCGTCGGCCAGGTCGAACTCGCGGATCGCAGCGCCGGTGAGGTGCCCCCAGCAGCCCTCGGCCAGCACCGTTGCTTGGGCCTTCACGTCGGTGCCCGGCTCGAAGTTGCCCTGCGGCTCGCCGTCCTTGCCGCGGCCCTTGTCGCCGGAGCGCACGCCGACCACCCGCCCGTCCTCCACGATCAGCTGCGTCGCCGCGGTCTCGGTGAGGACGTAGGCGCCGCCCTCCTCGGCCTGGCGCTGCTGGTAGCGCGCCAGCGCGGCAACGGAGACGACCTCGTTGCCGTGGTTCTTGAACGGCGGCGGCGGCGGGATCCGCAGGCTGCGCTTGGCGCTGGGAAGCAGGTAGACGGCCTCCTTGTCGACCGCGCCGAACGCGAAGCCCTCCTTGCGCCAGTCATCCCGGGTGAGCTCGGGGAAGAGCTCCTGCAGCGGCCCGGGGCGCATGACCGCGCCCGACAGGTTGTGCCCGCCGCAGGTCTTGGCCTTCTCGATGATCGCGACGGGCACCTCGCCCAGGCGCTCCATCGTCGCCGGATCGTCGCCGAGCAGCTGCAGCAGCCGGTTGGCGCAGGCCAGGCCCGCGGTCCCGCCGCCGACGATGGCCACGCCCACCTCGATGCGCTCGTCCTCGTCGTCGAGGCCGTGCTTGATGAACTCCTGCTGGGGGTCGACCGGCGGCGGGAACTGCGCCGGAGCGACCCTTCCGTTCCCGTTGGCGGCCATCGCGCTCAGCCCTTCTTGGCCTTCACGGCCTCGGTCAGCTTGGGCAGGATCTTGTTCAGGTCGCCGACGACACCCAGGTCGGAGAACTCGAAGATCGGGGCGTTGGCGTCCTTGTTGAT
>JACCQW010000389.1 GCA_013813955.1 Solirubrobacterales bacterium | reverse complement strand
GGTAAGCACCGCGGCACCGACCTGCTCGACGGGACGGTCACGCTGCCGCTGATCCTTGCGCGCGAGCGCGACGCCGAGCTGGCCGCGGTCGACCTGCGCGCGGTCGTCACCCCTGAGCAGGCCGCCGCGCTGTGCGATCGCATCGGCGCGACAGGCGCGCTGGCGCGGGCGCGGGCGCGGGCGCTCGCGATGGTGGTCGACGCCAAGGAGCTGCTGGGGACGATGGACCTGGCCGCGAGCCAGCACCGGGCGCTGGACCTCGTTGCGGACTCCGTCGTCGACCGCTACGCGTAGTCACGCCGGGCCGGGCGACGGCCGCGATGTCAGGGCGCGGCCGGATGCCAGCGCCGTGGGCGCCGTGCTAGAAATCCTCGGGCAGCAGGTGCCCGCCCTGCAGCGCGCATGTGAAGCGCTCGATGTCGTCCTCCATGTTGGCCCGTGCGAGCTGGCGCAGGTCGCGCATGACGGCCTCGGTCCCGCGGTCGAGCTCCTCGTCGAACCGCTCCACGGCCTCCTGCTCGTACAGGCCCGACCCGGTCCACTCACAGCCGGGGCAGCGGCGGGAGACCTGCCAATGCGTGTCCCCCTCCTCCTCCCAGTGGGTGGGATAGGCGAGCTCGCAGCGGCACTCCGGGCAGACATGCAGGGGGGCCGCGGGGTGGGCGGCGGTCTCCTCGGCGGTCTCCTCGAAGGAGACGACCTCGATCGTCCTCCCCGACGGGAGGACGATGTGGCGCGCCTGGCGGGTGTGATCCGGCTGGGGGCTGAATCCGAACTCGTTCATGACCAACTCATCGGACGTCGCGACCAGGAACTTGAACTGCTTGTCTGACTCTCATCCTCCTGGCTCCCGCGGACGTCCGCGGTACCCTGTGCAGCACCCGAACTGAGGAGTCCACATGCCCGGCGGCATCGGTCCGCTCGAACTCGCCATCGTCCTCGTGATCGTCCTGGTCGTCTTCGGCCCCAAGCGCCTGCCCGGGCTCGGCCGTTCGCTCGGCTCCGGGATGCGCGAGTTCAAGGAGTCGATCACCGGAGGCTCCAAGGACGATGATGACGAGACGCGCGATGAGCCCTCGGCGATCGCCGCGCCCCGCGACGAGGAGACCGCGAGCGATCGCTCGGCCTCCGAGCAGCAGCGCGACGATGCCGTGAGCCAGCCGCGCGGCTGAGCCCCGCAGCACTCACCCGCCCTCGCTGATGGCCACCGCACTGCGGCCGATCAGTCACGAGGACCGCATGAGCCTCGTCGACCATCTCGACGAGCTGCGCAAGCGTCTCGTGATCTGCGTTGCGACCCTCCTGGTCGCCTTCTCGTTCTGCTTCTGGCAGAACGACGCGGTGCTGGACATCGTCACCAGGCCGGTCGAGACGACTCAGAACCTCGAGAACTCCGACCGCCGCAGCGAGGACCCGCTCGAGCAGAGCGCGCGCTTTCAGAAGGAGCAGGGCCAGGCGCTGCGCGCGACGGCCCCGGCGCTCGCCGACACCGCGGCGGGGCTGCGGGCGCTCAGCGCCGGCGACGACGTGAGTCCGCAGACCCGCGAGGCCCTGATCGCCGCCGCGGCGTCGCTGACGGCCTCCAGCCGCCAGGTCTCCCAGGCCGCGCAGGCCGTCCCCCGCAATCCCGAGCGCAACCTCGTGACGCTCGGGGTGGCCGAGCCGTTCACCTCGACGATCACGATCGCGCTGTACGCCGCGCTCCTGCTCGCGATGCCGATGCTGCTCTACCAGGCCTACGCGTTCGTGCTGCCGGCGTTCAGCCCGGGGGAGCGCAAGACCGCCTTCCCGCTGATGCTCATGGTGCCCGTGCTGTTCATCGCGGGCGTGGCCTTCGGGTACTTCGTCGTGCTGCAACGGGCGATCGAGTTCCTGCAGAACTTCAACGACGACTCGTTCGACATCCTCCTGCAGGCCAAGGACTACTTCCGCTTCGTGGTGCTGTTCGTGGCCGGCATCGGCATGCTGTTCCAGATCCCCGTGGGCGTGCTGGCGGTCACGCGCCTGGGGATCGTCACGCCGCAGCAGCTGCGCAAGAACCGCGGCTACGTGATCCTCGGCATCGCCGTGCTGGCCGCGGTGGCCACGCCCACGCCGGACCCGATCACCATGTCGCTGGCGATGGGTCCGCTCATCGTGCTGTTCGAGCTGAGTATCCTGCTGGCGGCGTGGCTGGATCGCATCCGGCCGATCGACGCCGCCGAGGACGAGAATGAGGGCGACGACGAGGGCCACGCCGAGCCCGAGGCGCTCGAGGCGCACGAATCCGATCCGGAGGACGACCGCTGATGCTGTTCGACCTGCGTGGCCGCGGGCGCCGCCGCACCGTGCAAGCCGTGTACCTGACCCTCGCCCTGCTGCTGGGCGGCGGCCTCGTGCTGTTCGGCATCGGCGGCGACGTCCAGGGCGGGCTGTTCGACGCCTTCCGCGAGGACTCGCAGGGCACCCAGGCGTCCGACCAGATCGAGCGCCAGATCGACCGCGCGGAAGCGGCGGCCGCCGCCAGCCCACGCGACCCGCGGCGCCTGGCCGCGCTCGCCCGGCTGCGCTACCAGGCCGCCGGCATAGGCAGCGGCTTCGACCAGAACGCGGGCACGTTCACCCAGGAAGGGCGTACCAAGCTGCGCGGCGCGGCCCAGGCCTGGGAGCGTTACCTCGCGCTCGAGCCCGAGAACCCCGATGATCGTGTCGCCGGGCTCATGGTCCAGGCCTACGGTCCCGGCGGGCTCAACCAGCTCGGCAAGGCGGTGCGAGCCCAGGAGATCGTCACCGAGCAGCGCGAGCCGCCGAGCTCGAACCTGTTCGCACAGCTCGCGGTGCTCTCCTACCAGGCCGACCAGACGCGCAAGGGCGACCTTGCGGCCGATCGCGCCTTGGAGCTGGCCGAGAAGAGCGAGCGCAGCCTGCTGCGCCAGCAGCTCGAGCAGGCCAAGACGCAAGCGACCGCGCAGAACGCCCCGCAGGGCTCGACCCCGGCGCAGCCGGCCGCCCCGCCCGGCGGCTAGCTAGGCTTCGTCGCCCGCCCCTGTAGCTCAACTGGCAGAGCAGCGGACTCTTAATCCGAAGGTTCCAGGTTCGATTCCTGGCGGGGGCATCGGGATGCGGGCGCGTGCGGGCTACGCTCGCAGCGCCGCGACGATCTCCTCGACGGCCACCACGGCGGGCGAGTCGGGAGCGCGGTCGACGAGCGCCTCGCCGCAGCGCTCGGCCGCGCGAACCTCCTCGTCGAAGGGGATCGTGGCAAAGATCGGCTCGCCGAGCTCGCGTTCGAGAAGCTCCGCGTCCTCCTCGTCGGCGACCTTGTTGGCCACCACCCGCACGGCGAGCTCGGGCCGGCTGCGGGACATCCGCAGGACCCGCTGGGCGGTGAGGATCGACTGCACGGTGGGCTCGGCGATGACCAGGAGGACGTCGGCGTAGGCGATGTACTGCCGGTAGGCGGTGGGCCGCGGCCCAGCCGGAAGGTCACCGACGATCGACCAGCGGGCCAGCGGGCGGCCGCGCGCGAGCCGGTGCGAGGCGCCGGCGAAGGCGGCCAGCGTGGTGAGCACCGGGCCCACCTTGCCCCGGCTCGCATAGGTGGCGGCCGGCAGGAGGCGCACCCCGTCGGGGGCGGGCTCGGTCAGGCGCTCGAGCAGGCGCTCGAACGGCGCGACCCCGCGGACGACCGGACTGCCACCCGGACGCCCCAGGCTCAGGGCCACGCCCGGGAGCACGTCCAGATCGACGACGAGCACCCGGTGCTGACGCGCGAGGACCCGGGCCAGGATTCCCGACACCAGGGACTTCCCGGCGCCCCCCTTGCCCGAGACGGCGATCCGCAGGGGCTCTCCGCGCGTCCCGATCGGGGTCGTCTCCGATCGGCCCTCCCCGACCACGGCGAGCTTCATCGGGCGCCGGCGAACTCCGAGACGCTCTGGCCGAGTCGCTGCACGGCGAGGACGGCGGGGCTCTCGGGCGCGACGTCGGCGGGCGCGAGTCCGTCCTGATCGGCCTGCGCCACGGCTGCGTCCTCGGGCACCGCGAGGATCGCCATCGGGATCCCGACCTGCGGCCCCATGGTCGTGCGGATGAGCTCGACGTCGGCGTCGGTCCTCACCCTGTTGGCGATCAGCACGGCCGGGATCGCCCGTTGCTTCGCGGCCTCGAGCGCATGGCGCGCGACCTGCATGGCCTTGGCCGTGGGCTGCGTGATGACGAGCGCCAGGTTCGCGCCGCCCTGGGGCATCCGCATGAGCGTCCCCGTGCCCGCCTCGAGGTCGCCGACGACCATGCGGCTCTCGCCCTCCATGTCCCTCAGCAGCTGATGGGGTGAGACGCCACAGCACATGCACCCGGGCTCCACCTGCTCCACGCGCGCGGCGACGACCAGGCGCACGCCGTCGGGCGCGTCCGTGCCGAACGTCTCCTCCATGCCGGCCGCCGTGGGCTGATGCGGGGTATCGCCGCTCTCCAGCCCCTCGCGGGCCGACACGAGCTCCTCGGTGCGCTCGGCGCCCAGCCCGAGCGAGATGCCGAGCATGGGGTTCGCGTCGCAGTCCAGCGCGAGCACGTCGTGTCCCGATCGCGAGAGCGCCCGCGCGAGCGTGCCCGCGATCGTGGTCTTCCCCACGCCTCCCTTTCCGGCGATGACTACTTTCATACGGTCAATGTACCGGCTTCCCGGAGTTCGTGGCCAGATCCGGGGTCCCGTGCCGACGCGATGAGGGCGTACGCTGGTCGGCGATGCCGGCCACCCTCGACGGCGTCCTCATGGACGTGGCGCAGGTCCAGGTCCCCGTCACCGACGAGGGGCTGCTGCGCGGCGACGGCGTCTTCGAGGTCGTTCGCCTGTACGGCGGTCGGCCCTTCGCGCTGAACGATCACCTGGAGCGCATGGCGGACAGCGCCGCCAATCTGCGCCTGCCGCTGGACCTCGAGGCGATCCGCGCCGACGTAGCGACGCTGCTGGAGGCCGCGGGCGCGGTCGATGCGGCGCTCCGCGTGCTCGTCACGCGCGGGGGGCGGCGCATCGCGCTGATCGAGGCGCTCAAGGAGCGCCCGGAGACACTCGCCCTGGCGACCGTCACATATGCGCCCACGCGGATCCTCGACGGCGTGAAGTCGCTGTCCTACGGGGCGAACATGCTCGCCACGCGGCTGGCCCAGGAGCAGGGGGCCGACGAGGCCCTGCTCGTCACGCCCCACGGCCGCGTGCTGGAGGCCCCGACCACCGCCTTCTTCTACGTGCTCGCCGACGAGCTGTGCACGCCGCCGCTGGCCGACCACGTCCTGGACTCGATCACCCGCCGCCGGCTGATGGCGGTGACCGACGCGCGCGAGCGGGTCACCGTCCGCGACGACCTTGCCGCGATCGGCGAGGCGTTCCTGGCCTCCACGCTGCGCGAGGTGCACCCCGTGCACGCGATCGATGGCGTCGCGCTCCCCGCGGCGCCCGGGCCGGTCAGCGTGCACGCGGCGGGTCGGATCCGCGAGCGGATCGAGGCCGAGCTCGCGGCCGGCCCCACCGCGTGAAGTTCGTCACGGTCATCGGCAACCGGCCGCAGTTCGTCAAGGCGAGCGCCGTGTCGCGCCTGCTACGTGCGGAGCACGAGGAGGTGCTCGTGCATACCGGCCAGCACTACGACGACGAGCTGTCCGCGGTCTTCTTCGACGAGCTCGGGGTGCCACGGCCCGACTACGAGCTGGCCCTGGGCCGCGGGTCGGACAGCGGGCAGACCGCGCGCATGCTCGGCGCGGTCGGCGAGCTGCTGGCCGACGAGGCGCCGGACGCCGTGCTGGTCTATGGGGACACGAACTCGACGCTGGCCGGCGGCCTCGCGGCCGCCCAGGCGCGCGTCCCCGTCGCCCATGTGGAAGCGGGCATGCGCTCCTTCGACCGCGCCATGCCCGAGGAGCTCAACCGCGTGCTCACCGATCACCTCGCCGGGCTGCTGCTCGTGCCCTCGCAGGTCGCGGCCGACAACCTCGCGCGCGAGGGCGTCGCCGGGTCGGTCGAGCTGGTGGGCGACGTCATGGTCGACGTCGCGCAGCTGTTCGCGGCGCGCGCGCGCGCCGACGACGGCGCGCTGGAGCACCTGGGGGTGGCCCGCGGGGCCTACGTGCTCGCCACCGCGCACCGCGCGGGCAACGTCGACGACCCAGCGCGCCTGGGGCGCCTGGTCGACCTGCTGCTCGGCCTGGAGGCGCCTGTCGTGCTCCCGCTGCATCCGCGCACGCGCGCGCGCCTGGAGGCGGCGGGACTGCTGGGGCGCCTGGTCGCGGGCGTGACGATTACCGCGCCGCTGGGATACCTGACCTTCACTGCGCTGCTGCACGGCGCCCGCGCCGTGCTCACCGACTCCGGCGGGGTGCAGAAGGAGGCCTATCTGGCCGGGGTGCCGTGCGTCACGCTGCGCGCGAGCACGGAGTGGGTGGAGACGGTGCGGGCGGGCTGGAACGTCCTCGTCGACCTCGATGCGGTCGCGGCCGCCGGCGCGCTTGCGCGTCCGGTGCCCCAGGAGCGCCCCCAGCTCTACGGCGACGGGCGGGCGGGCGGCCGGGTCGTCGCGGCGCTCGCCGGATGGTCCATCTAGGCTCCCAGCCGATGAGCGCGCACGACACCGCTCCGGGCCTCGTGCTCCACCCCGACGCCTCGGTCGGCCACGAGGTGACGTTCGGCGCTCACGTCGTGGTGCACGACGGCGTCGTGATCGGCGACCGGTGCACGATCGAGGACGGCGCCGTCCTGGGCAAGCCGCCCACGCTCGCGCGGCGCTCGACCGCGCCGCGCGAGGTGCCCGAGCCGCTCGTGCTCGAGGACGGCGTCGTGGTCTGCGCGCACGCGATCGTCTTCGCGGGCGCGCACATCGGGGCGGAGGCGATCGTCGGCGACCAGGCCTTCGTGCGCGAGCGGACGCGCATCGGGGCCGGCACGGTCGTAGGCCGCGCGGCGGGGGTGGACAACGACGTCACGGTCGGCGATCGCGTGCGCATCCAGTCGCAGGCCTACCTGACCGCGTACAGCGTCGTCGAGGACGACGTCTTCCTCGGCCCCTGCGCGATGACGACCAACGACGACACGATGGCGCGCCACCCGCCCGGCGCGTCGCTGCACGGCGCCCGGCTGCGCCGCGCGTGCCGGATCGGCGGCGGCGCGGTGCTGCTGCCCGGGGTGGAGGTCGGCGAGGAGGCGTTCGTGGCCGCGGGCGCCGTGGTGACCAGCGATGTCGCGGCGCGCAAGGTGGTGATGGGCGTGCCCGCCCGCATGGTGCGCGACGTCCCCGAGGCCGACCTGCTCGAGCGATGGGCCTGAGCCGATCCCTGCCGCGGGGCCTGCGCCTGCCCGCGACGCTCGAGCTGCCGTGGGCGCGCCACCGG
>JACCQW010000358.1 GCA_013813955.1 Solirubrobacterales bacterium | reverse complement strand
TCGCCGCCGATGCCGACGATCGAGGAGTTGCCGAAGCCGCGCCCGGCCAGCTCGTTGCCGATCTGGTAGGTCAGGGTGCCCGAGCGCGAGACGACGCCGACGTTGCCCTCCTTGAAGAACTGCGCGGGGATGATCCCCACGTTGGCCTTGCCGGGGGAGAGCACGCCCGGGCAGTTCGGGCCGATCAGCCGCACCCTGGGGTTGCGCGCGAGGTGGTTGAAGACGCGCAGCTCGTCGTGGGCGGGGATGCCCTCCGTGATCGCGATGATCGTCTCGATGCCGGCGTCCTCGGCCTCGAGGATCGAGTCGGCGG
Organism: Solirubrobacterales bacterium; assembly: GCA_013813955.1. Lineage (GTDB taxonomy): Bacteria > Actinomycetota > Thermoleophilia > Solirubrobacterales > Solirubrobacteraceae > CADCVQ01. Next base: position 4,723 of record JACCQW010000358.1, on the reverse strand, counting down.
CGAAGCGCGGCGGCACGAAGATCATCGCGGTGTTCGCGCCGGTCCTCGCCACGGCCTCGCGGAAGGTGTCGCACACCGGCACGCCCTCGACGTCCTGGCCGCCCTTGCCGGGAGTGACCCCCGAGACCACCTGCGTCCCGTAGCGCCGGTTGTTCATCGCGTGGAAAGTGCCCTCGCGGCCGGTGATGCCCGAGACGCAGAGCCTCGTGTCCGCGTCGACGAGGATGCTCATGCGGCGCGCGCCAGCTCCACGACCCTGACGGCGGCGCCGTCCATCGTCGCCTCGGCGTGCACGTTTGGCAGCGCGGCCTCCGCGAGCAGCCTGCGCCCCTCGACGTCGTTCGTGCCGTCCAGGCGCACGACGAACGGGACCGTCGGCTTCACCACGGCGAAGGCCTCGATCAGGCCCTTGGCGACCTCGTCGCAGCGGGTGATGCCACCGAAGATGTTGAACAGCACGGCCTTGACCTTGCGGTCGGAGAGGATGACCTCCACCGCCGCCACGATCGCGTCGGCCTTCGAGCCGCCGCCCGCGTCGAGGAAGTTGGCCGGTGCGCCGCCCGCCCGGGCGACCACGTCGAGCGTGCTCATGACCAGGCCGGCGCCGTTGCCGAGGATGCCGATGTCGCCGTCGAGCTTGACGTAGGTCAGGTTGCGCTCCTTGGCCATCGCCTCCTGCTCGTCCTCGGCGCTCGGGTCGCTGAGCTGCGCGTTGTCGGGGTGGCGGAACAGCGCGCTGGAGTCCAGCGTGACCTTCGCGTCCAGCGCCACGACCTCGCGCCCGGGCGTGACGATCAGCGGGTTGACCTCGACGAGCATGGCCTCCTCGGCGCGGAAGACCTCGTAGAGCCTGGCGAGCATGGCGCCGATCGGGCGCACGACGTCGGCGTCGACGTTCGCCTCGAAGGCGAGGCGGCGCCCGTGGAAGTCCTGGAAGCCCAGGAGCGGGTCGACGTGCAGCGTGGCGATCGCCTCGGGGGTCTGCGCGGCGACCGCCTCGATGTCCATGCCGCCCTCCGTGGAGAGCATGATCAGCGGCGCCTTGGCCGAGCGGTCGAAGACGATCGATGCGTAGAGCTCGGCGGCGATCTCGCTCGCCCTCTCGATCCACACCTCCTGCACCGTCAGCCCGCGGATGTCCATCCCCAGGATGGCCGTCGCGTGCTCGCGCGCCTCGCCGGCGTCGGCGGCGACCTTGATTCCGCCCAGCTTGCCGCGACCGCCGGCCTGCACCTGGGCCTTGACGACGCACGGGTAGCCGATCTGCTCGGCGGCGGCGACGGCGTCGTCGACCGTGCTCGCGGGCCGGCCGGCCGGCACGGGGACGCCGTGACGGGCGAAGAGCTGCTTGCCCTGGTACTCGAGGAGGTCCATCAGAGCGACAATAGTCCACGACTTCGCCGTCCGGCCTCGCCCTCGATCGGATCGCTCCGTCCGGTCGCTCTTGGGCGCAAACTGCCATCATGCCCGCCCTCATGGCCCTGCCCAAGAACGTCACCTTCGTCACCTTCGACGTGTACGGGACCCTCATCGATTGGGAGCAGGGCATCATCGATGCCTTCGAGCGGGAGGCCGCGCGCGACGGCTTCACCATCGACCGCGACGAGCTGATCTCCAACTTCCACGAGATCGAGCAGGAGATCGAGAGCGGCTCCTACGAGCTGTACGCGGAGGTCCTGCGCCGGGCGGTCAACGAGATCTCCAAGCGCCTGGACTGGCCGCTGGAGCCCTCTCGCTCGGGCTTTCTGCCCGACAGCGTGCAGCGCTGGGCGCCGTTCAAGGAGGCCAACACCCAGCTGAACAAGTTCTGCAAGAACTTCCAGACGGGGCTGATCTCCAACGTCGACGACAAGCTGCTTGGCCAGACGCGCCGCCACATCGCGCACGACTTCGACCTCGTCGTGACGGCGCAGCAGGTGCGCTCCTACAAGCCGGACATGGCCCACTTCACCGAGTGCGCGCGGCGCATCGGCACGAAGAAGGGCTGGGTGCACGTCTCGGCCAGCTACTACCACGACGTCCAGCCCTGCGTGGCGAACAAGATCCCCGTGATCTGGGTCAACCGCAAGAAGGAGCAGCTCGAGCAGGGCCAGCGCAAGCCGACCGCGGAGGTCAGGACCCTGCTCGAGGCGGCCAAGCTCCTCGGTCTGTAGGCGGGGGCGGGCGCTACGTGCGCGTGGTGGGCCTGCACCCCGACGTGCTCGTCGTCACGAGCCGTGTGTGGCAGACGACGTGCACCCTCGTGCGCCGCGGCGAGGAGGGCTTCGTGATCGACTCGCCGGTGCTCACCGACGAGCTCGAGGTCCTGCCCGCGCTGCTGGAGCAGTCGCGCTTCGCCTTCAGCGGCCTGCTGGCCACGCACGCCGACTGGGACCACCTGCTGGGGCGCCTGGCCTTCGGGGCGGCCGCGCTGGGCGTGGCCGAGACCACCGCGGCGCGCCTGGCCGCCGAGCCCGGCGCGGCGGCGCGCGAGCTGCGCGTCTTCGACGACGAGCACTACGTCGTGCGTCCGTCCCCGCTCTCGCTGGGGCAGGTGCAGGCGCTGCCGGTGCCCGGGCACTGCGCGATCGGCGACCAGGAGCTCGAGCTGCACCCCGCCGACGGGCACACCGCCGACGGGATGGCGGTGTGGATCGCCTGGGCGCGGGTGCTGGTCTGCGGCGACTATCTCTCTCCGGTGGAGATCCCGATGCTCAGCGACGGTGGCTCGCGCGACGCGTACCTGGCGACCCTGCGCCGCTTGGAGGCGCTCGTGGACGGCGCCGAGCACGTGGTACCGGGCCACGGCGAGGTGCTCGACCCCGCGCGCGCGGCGGCGATCCTGCGCGAGGACGTCGCCTACCTGGAGGGCCTGCCCGACGCGCCGCTGCCGCTCGCGCGCCGGTCGGCCGCGCAGCGGCGCATCCACGAGGCGAACGTGGGGAGGCTGTCGTGATCCAGCACGTGGCGCTGGAGGTCCGCGAGGCCGACGTCCCCGCCTGCGAGCGCTTCTGGGCGCTGCTGGGCTTCGATCCGGTCGTCGCGCCCGGCGAGTTGGCGCAGCGCTCGGCGTGGGTGCAGCGCGGCGGCCAGCAGATCCACCTGCTGTTCGCCGACGCGCCCGTTGCCCTGCCGCAGGGTCACGTCGCCGTGGTCGTCGAGGACTACGACGCGACGCTCGCGGCGCTGCGGTCGGCCGGCTTCGAACCCGAGCCACGGGCCGAGTACTGGGGCTCGCCGCGCTGCTTCGTGCGTTGCCCGGCCGGTCATCGGGTCGAGCTGATGGCGTTCGGGCCGGGGTGATCAGCCGCGGGCGCCGACCGCCACCCCGGCGACCTCGTCGACCAGGAAGCGCCAGGGCGTCTCGGCCTCCCAGCGAGCCAGCACCTCGCGCTCCCCGGGCCGGTGCAGGTCGTCGAGCACGACGGTCGCCCCGGGCACGAGCCGCGGCTCGAAGAACCCGAGCGCCGGGACGCGGCGGTGCTCCTCCCCGGCCAGGTGCGCGGGGGGGCCGTCGACCACGAGCAGATCGATCTCGGGCGGCAGCGCATCGAGCGCCGCCGACGCGTACCACGGCGGGTCACCCCGGAGCGGCGCGTGGACCACCCGGGCGACGCCGTCGAGCGCCTCGCGGCGCAGCAGATCGCCGACGAGCGCGGCCCAGGCGCCGTCGTGCTCAACCGCCGCGACCGAGCCGGCGCCGCGCTCGCGCAACAGGCGCGCGAGGACGACCGTGCTCGCGCCGCTGCCGCACTCCACTACGCGCGTGCGGCCGCGGTGCACGATCTCGTTGCACACCAGCACGAGCGCGGCCGGGCGCATCGCCCCGGTGCTCCAGGGCAGGTAGCCGCCCACGTCCAGCAGCGGGCGCAGCACGTGCCAGGCGTGCAGGTCCTCCCCTTGGCGGGGCTCGTCGGCGAAGCCGGTCAGGAGACCACCGCCCGGCACAGCTCGAGGTAGTCGCGTTCGTAGAGCGCCGCGACCCGCTCGATGCCGAACTCCTGCGCCCACGCCCGGGCGCCGGCGACGTCGGTCGCGCGCCGGCCGCGGAGCACGTCTTCGAGCGCCGCGGCCAGCGCCGCCGGGTCATCGGGCTCCACGATCAGCCCGCGCCCGTCCGCCAGGGTCTCGGGGAAGCCGTCGACCCGGGTGCCGACCACGGGCACACCGAGCGCCATCGCCAGGACGGCCGCCTGCGAGAAGGCCTCGTCGCGAGACGGGCATGCCTGCACCGTCGCGCCGGCCACCCAGGACCCCGGGTCAGCGACCCAGCCGCACAGGCGCACGACGCCCTCCAGGCCCGCCTCGGCGATCCGCGTGCGCAGCACCGGCTCGAGCACTCCGGCGCCCAGCACCAGCACCGGCGGCGGCGCGGCCATCTGCGCGACCGCTTCGACGAGCACGTCGGCGCCCTTGTCGGATGCCAGACGCCCGGTGAAGACGATGCGCGGAGAAGGCAGCCCCGGCCGCTCTGCGGCGCCGAAGCCCTCGACGGGCGACACGCCACGCGCCACGCGATCCTCGCGCACGCCCACCCGCAGGGCACCCGCCCGCGCGCCCGGGCCGTGGGCGTAGAAGCGGTCGATGCGGTCGGCGACATCGGCCACCGCGGCCCATTGCGGCTCTCCGGGCCAGACGAGGTCGTTGTGCTCGCTGGCCGCAAGCGGCATCCCGGGCGCGACGGCGCGCCCTGCCGCCCACCACGCGCCGAGCATGTGCGCGTGCACCAGGTCGGCGCCGGCCA
>JACCQW010000357.1 GCA_013813955.1 Solirubrobacterales bacterium | reverse complement strand
TGCCGGTGACGACGCCGTCCTTGACCACCCGGTAGGGCGTGGTGACGAAGCCGTGCTCGGAGACCTCCGCGAAGCTCGACAGCGAGCCGATCAGGCCGATGTTCGGCCCCTCCGGCGTCTCGATCGGGCACATGCGCCCGTAGTGGGTCGGGTGCACGTCGCGCACCTCGATCGGCGCGCGCTCGCGCGTGAGGCCGCCCGCGCCCAGGGCGCTCAGGCGGCGGCGGTGCGTCAGCCCGGCCAGCGAGTTGGTCTGGTCCATGAACTGGCTGAGCTGCGAGGAGCCGAAGAACTCCTTTTGCGCTGCGACGACCGGGCGGATGTTGATGATCGTCTGGGGCGTGATCGTGTCGGCGTCCTCGGTGGTCAGGCGCTCGCGCACGACGCGCTCCATCCGGTACAGGCCGATGCGGAAGGCCTCCTGGATGAGCTCGCCGACCGTTCGCAGGCGGCGGTTGCCGAAGTGCTCGTACTCGTCGAGGTGCTCGCCGACGGCCTCGCGCGGGTACGTGACCGCCTCGGCCGCGTAGTCCTTGATCTCGACCTCGGGCTCCTCGGACATGCCGAGCAGCTTGGGCAGCGAGACGAGCTCCTTGACCAGGGCGATGATGTCGTCCTTGGTCAGCGTCCGCGTCTCCAGGTCGGTGTGCTGATCGAGGCGCGCGTTGAGCTTGTAGCGGCCCACGCGCGTGAGGTCGTAGCGCTTGGGGTCGAAGAAGAGCTGATGCAGCAGCGCCTTGGCGTTGTCGACGCTGGGCGGCTCGCCCGGGCGCTGCTTCTTGAACAGCTCGATGAGCGCGCCGTCCTCGGTCCGAGTCGGCTCGGTGTCGGAGTCGATCGTGTTGCGGATGTACAGCGAGTTGTCGAAGAGGCTCAGGATCTCCTCGTCGGACGCGTAGCCCATAGCGCGCAGCAGCACGGTGACCGGCAGCTTGCGCTTGCGGTCGATGCGGACGAAGACCTTGCCCTTCTTGTCGATCTCCAGCTCCAGCCACGAGCCGCGGGCAGGCATGAGGTTCGCGATGAAGACCTGCTTCTCGCGGTCCTTGGCCTCCATGAGGTAGGCGCCTGGGGAGCGCACGAGCTGCGTGACGACGACGCGCTCGGTCCCGTTGATGATGAACGTGCCCCGCTCGGTCATCCAGGGGAAGTCGCCCATGAAGACGGACTGCTCGCGGATCTCACCGGTCTCGCGGTTGACGAACGCGACGGTGACGGTCAGCGGCCGGGCGTAGGTGAGGTCCTTCTCGCGGCACTCCTCGATCGACGCGACGGGCTCGTCGAAGTGGAACTCGCCGAAGTCGACTGCCAGGTTTCCGGTGTAGTCCTCGATCGGCGAGATGTCCGAGATCGTCTCCCGGAGCCCGCCCTTCTCAGGGTCGGTCAGCCACGCGAAGGAGCGCCGCTGGATGTCGATGAGGTTCGGGAGGTCATGGACTCGGTTCAGACGCGCGAAGCTGCGGCGCGTCCGAGGGGCGTCAACACGGGGCAAGACGGCGACTCCTCAAGGGGTCGAGAGCGGGCGGATCGTTCCGGCGGCCGCGGCCTTGGGCCTTCAGGCGCGGACTAGCCAAGATAGCACAGCGAGATGTTGCCCCCTTGGAGGGGCGGTCGACGCTCACGGACCCCGCCTTGGACGCCTCCGTATGTGGCGGAGGACGCGTGCTTCGGGCGGCTGCGACTATCGGTCGACGCAGGGAGGGTAGCGCGTATCTTCTGCGTCGTGCAATTCGATCACGTCGCCCAGCAGGTCCCCGACATCGCCGAGGCCATGGCCTGGTGGCTGGCCATGGTGCCCGGCGCGCAGGTGCTCTACGAGGACGAGACCTGGGGGCTGCTGGACGCCGGCGGCGCCCGGCTGGCGTTCGTCCTGGCCGCCGAGCACCCCGATCACCTCGCCTGGAAGGTCTCCCCCGAGGAGCTCGAGCGCCTGGCCGCCGAGCACGAGCGCGAGATCTCCCCCCACCGCGACGGCACCCGCTCGTTCTACCTCGACGGCCCCGGCGGCCACGGCGTGGAGATGATCGCCTACCCGGAGGAGCTCCCCGAGGAGATCCCCGAGGAGATCCCCGAGGGCGCCGCGTAGGGCTGCGTCAGCCCCCGCGGCGGACGGCCTCGACGCGCATCTCCTTGCAGACGTTGAACAGGTGCGTGCGCGCCCAGGCGTAGGGGATCGCCCGGCGCAGCAGGCGCGGCCAGCGCTCCCACTCGTCGCTCTGGCGATAGCTGATCTCGCGGATCGCGAACCTCTGGCCGAACGACGGGTTGTGCTCGAAGAAGCGCTCGGTGAGGAAAACGTGGTGCCCCGGGGACATCCCGTCGGCGCTGTTGGCGTAGGGCACGATCGCCACGAAGGCGCCGCCCGGGGCCAGCATGCGGTGGGACTGCTCGAAGACGTGGTCCAGCAGCGAGTGCTCGAGGAAGTGGCGCGAGCGCACCTCGACCGCCGAGCCGTCCGGGAACGGGTAGGCGTCGGCGTTGAGGTCGAGCAGGACGTCGGGGCCGCCCTCCACGGAGGGCAGCTGGCCCTCCAGCCCGCCGACGCCGCGCAGGTCGTCGAGGCCGACGTAGCCCGCCGGCTTGACGTAGCCGCAACCGAGGTCGAGCCGCAGCCGCGGGTGGGCGGCGAGGATCTCCTCGACGGAGGACCAGCGATCGGCGAGGATCATGCCGGCGAGCGTAGCCTCGCTGCCGGGGGGCGCGCGATGCGCCCCCCGGGCCGGCGGGCTACTTGACCTCGACGGAGGCGCCGGCCTCCTCGAGCTCCTGCTTGAGCTTGTCGGCCTCGTCGCGCTCGACGCCCTCCTTGACGGGCTTGGGGGCCTCGTCGACGAGCGCCTTGGCCTCCTTGAGGCCAAGGCCGGTCGCCGCGCGGACGACCTTGATGACCTGGATCTTCTTGTCGCCGGCGCCGGTGATCACGACGTCGAAGGCCGACTGCTCCTCGACCGCGGCGCCGTCGCCGCCACCGCCGCCGGGGGCGGGCGCAGCCGCGGCGGGCGCCTGGGCGGAGACGCCGAACTCCTCCTCGAGGGCCTTGATGCGCTCGCTTAGCTCGAGCACCGAGATGCCCTTGAGCTCCTCGATCCAGTCCTGTGTGCTGGTTGCCATGTCCTACTCCTTGTCCTGGTCAGTGTCGGAAGTGCTGTCGTCGGCCTCGATCGCCGAGGTCTGCTCGGCAGAAGGGGCGTCCTGCGCCGCGGGCGCGGCCTCCTGGGCGGTCTCGGGCTCGGCTGCGGGGGCCTCCTCGGCGGCCGGCTCCGCGGCCGCCTCCGGCTCGGGC
>JACCQW010000356.1 GCA_013813955.1 Solirubrobacterales bacterium | reverse complement strand
CCGATCCGCCCGCCCCCGGGCGGGCCGCCGACGCGGACCCTAAAGCCCCGGCGCGGGCGCCGGCCTGAAGCCCGGCGCAGCGCGCCGCTCTAGGGATGGCGTCAGGGTCGCCTGGCCAGGTAGCTGTCGCCCGCCCGCAGGCGCACGGTCTTGCCGGTGCGCTCGTCGCGGACGTCGACCACGCCGCGCCGCACACGCGTGAGCGTCCCGTCGCAGCGCTCCTCGGTCAGCCACCTCGTCCCGCGCACGGTGGCTGCGCTGTTGCGCCCCTTCGTGCGGAAGCGGCCCCTGCCGTCGCCCCACAGCCGGCCGGCCACCTTCTTCGAGCGCCTGCCCCTCTTCTGGGCGGCCCCGGCGCGCGAGCCCTGCGCGCCTCCCGCTCGCACCCCGCACAGTCGCGCGAAGCCCGGCGTGCGCACGGTGAGCGTGGTCAGCGGCGCGCTGCCGCGCTGCTGGCGCACCTGGAAGATGCCGTCGAAGAAGTCAGACCCCTGGGTCGACCCGCGGCGGTCCACCGCGACCGCCAGCTTCGCGCGGCCGCGGCGCGCATCGACGATCGTCCCCACCGGGAGGTTCTCCCCGGCACGCAGGATCCGATGGGCGCCCCCTCCCGGCGCGCGGACGCGGACGTCGCCGCTCACCTCGTTGAGCACCACGCTCTCGCCCTGCACGGGCGGCGGCGGAGCGGGCTCGAAGTCAAACGTCGTCGGTCCGCTGCCCGTGTCGACCGTCAGCGCGTCGACCGCAGCATCGAAGCGGGCCGGCGCCACGGCGACGCCCGAAGCGAGGCTGAGGCCTCCGCGTCCGCTGAGCTCCCTGATCACGCGGGCCCCGGGCGCGGCGGCGATGATCTGGTCGAGCGTCTTGACGCCTGGGCCCGGGGTGGCGCCGGCCAACCCGGCCTGCGACCACCATCCGCCGCGGCGGGCGTCCCACAGCTGCCACGCACCGAGCTGGATGGCGGGCTGGTCGGGCACCGCGAATGTTTGGCCGTGCTGGTACACCGGCTCGAAGACGATGGCGTCGTCGGCGCTGCCGTTGCCGTCGAGGTCGAGCGTGAGCCGCAGGTAGGGCACCTGCGACCCGTTCGAGGCCGTGGCGAACGTGGCGTAGTACAGCGCGCGGAAGGCGCTCAGCGGCGTGCCGTCATAGCCGGTCGTGCGCAGCTGGGCCGAGCCGTCCCCGGCGTTGGACGGGGTGGCGAGCCGCGCGCTGCCGATGCCCGCGGGCGGCGCGGCCGGGCCCTGGGTAAAGGTCACGCCCCCGTCGCCGGGGCTCAACGGGTTGCCGGCAGCGTCGTTCAGGTACGTCTGCCACGGCGCGAGCGAGGCGGGCGAGACGACGGTGGTGGCGGCCGAAGCCGACCCCGTCACACCCAGAGCTATGACCGCAGCCGACAATACGATGATCCTGCGCATGACGCCTCGATCCGTCTAGGGAACCTCCGTTACGCCCATCCTCTACGTTCTGGTAGGCCGGCGTCAACATTCCGTGTGAGAGATCACAGACGAGAACGGTTCGGCCGCCGGCTCTAGCGGGACCGATCGCTCTGCTCTGGCGACTCCGTGCCATCTTCACCTGTCGCGCCGGCCGGTTCCAGCACGAACGTCTCGGCCGCCATGTCAGGGTCGAGGTGGTTGGCGGACATGAACGCGATCACCTTGCGCTCGGTGAGCATCTCCACGGCGGCGACGAGGTCCTGGCTCATCGTGTGCTGATAGCGCGCGCGGGTCTGCAGGACCAGATCGCCGTCGCCCGCCGCATACAGGCTGCGCTCGCCCTTGGTCATGGTGTCCTGCATGAGCACGACGATCAGGTCGTCGCGGATGGACGCCCGAGCCTTCGTCGGTCCCCGGCCGGTGTACTCGGACATGATCCGCACGACGGCGTTGGAGATGGCAGCGGCGACGCTTCCGCCGGTCGGTCGCTCGTCAGTGGTGCTGGCCATGGCCAGCCTCCGATCGCGTCCCTCTGGGCAGAGATTCTGCGCGGGAGGCAGAGAGACGCCTGAGAACCCCACGGATGCATGCCAGTCTAGCGACGCTATGGGAGAGCTCCTACGACCGGCGCGTGAACGATCGGGGACCATGGGCGGATGGACGTTCGTCCCGCGACACCCGCCGACCGGTCCGCGATCCGCGCCGTGCACAAGGCCGCGTTCGGGCGTGCGCACGAGGCCGACATCGCCGAGGCGCTGCGCGAGGCCGGCGACGAGCGCATCTCGCTGGTGGCGTCCGAGGGCGATGTGCTCGTGGGCCACGTCGTCCTCTCCGAGGGCAGGCTCGGGGATGCGCCCGTCCTCTGCCTGGGGCCGATCGGCGTCGTGCCCGACCGCCGGCACAGCGGGATCGGCGCCGCCCTGATGCGCGCCGCGCTCGCCGAGGCCGCGGGATCCGACGCGGGCCTCGTCGTGCTCGTCGGACACCCCGCCTACTATCCGCGCTTCGGCTTCGAGCGGGCGCGGCTTCTGGGCCTGGAGTCCGAGTGGGACGTCGACGAGCCGTGGATGGCGCTGCGCCTGCCGCGCTACGACCCGGCGCTGCGCGGGCTCGTGCTGTTCCCCGCGGCGTTCGGAAGGCGCCGGTCCTCCTGGGCAACGCGCGTATTTTCGGCATGGCGGGGGAGGACTCGTGTCTAGACTTGCCTCATGATCAACCGGCTCGACTTCATCGGCGTCCCGTCGCAGGACGCGGAGCGCTCACGCAGCTTCTACATCGACACGCTCGGGCTGCGGCCCGACGAGCACTCGCGATTCGAGGCGTGGATCGGAGAGACGTGCTTCGGCATCTGGGAGCCCGAGAAGTTCGGCATGCCGTTCGCAGCGCAGAAGAACGCCCATCCCGCATTGCACGTCGACGACGTCGCGGCGGCGCGCGCCGAGCTCGAGGCCAAGGGCGTGGAGTTCACCGGCGACGTCCTCGATACCGGGGTCTGCCACATGGCGTTCTTCACCGACCCGGACGGCAACGACCTCATGCTGCACCACCGCTACGCCCCCCGCGACTGAGCAGCCGGCCCCGCGCGGCCAGGCGCCGGCCAGTGCCGGCGCCCCACCCGCGCGCGCCGCCTAGGCTGCCCGCCATGGGTGTTCCGGCGCTGATGCTCCTCGTCGTCGCGGTGCTGGCGCTGGCCGCGCCGGCACAGGCCGGCGAGCTGATCACGATCACCACGCCGAGCCGGCACGTCGAGCCGGCGCGGGTCGCCTTCAACGGCCCGCAGCAGACCGAGTTGCGCGCGAACGTCCTGCTGCCCGACGGCTATGACGCCACGCGCCGCTACCCGGTGCTCTTCCTGCTGCACGGCATCGGCGACAACCACCTGTCGTGGGCGCGGCCCGACCGCGGCGACATCGTGCAGACCGCCCGCGGCCTCGACGCGATCGTCGTGATGCCCGAGGCCGCCCGCGGCTTCCACACGAACTGGTTCAACGGCGGGCGGCGCGGCGACCCCGGCTGGGAGCGCTTCTACCTCGACGAGCTGATCCCGCTCGTCGAGCAGCGCTTCCCGATCGCGTCGGGCCGGCGCAACCACGCGATCGCCGGGCTGTCGATGGGGGGCTTCGGCGCGACGTTCCTCGGCGGCCAGCGCCCGGACTACTTCGGCTCCGTGGCCACGTTCTCGGGCTTCGTGCAGACGCAGCGGCCGGAGGTCGAGCTCGGGGTGCGTGCCCTCGGCGGGCCGGACTACGAGACGATCTTCGGCCCGCGCGAGGGCCCTTACGCCACCGGCCACAACCCGACGCCGCTGACGGGCAACCTGCGCCACAGCCGCCTCTTCGTCGCGGTGGGCAACGGGACGGCCGAGCCCGGCGTCCAGAGCGGGCCGGCCGCGATCGCCGGCGGCGGGGCCGTCGAGGCCGGCCTGCGCATCCAGAGCGAGGAGTTCGTCACCGCCGCGCGCGGAGCCGGCATCGCGCCGGTGTACAAACCGCAGCTCGGCGTGCACGACTGGCCCTACTGGCGCCGGCACCTGCGCCAAGCGATCGAGTGGGGTCTGTTCGAGGACGTCGCGCAGGCGCCCGACCGGTGGACATACCGGACCGTCGCCCAGACGGGACGCATGTGGTCGCTGAGCTACGCGTTCGCCGCGCCCCCCGAGCAGCTCGTCGACTTCGAGCGCACCGGCGACGTGCTGCGCGGCCGCGGCGCCGGCACGGTGACCGTGCGCGACGTCGCCACCGGCTGCGACTTCACCGCCGAGCTGCCCTTCGACCGGGCGGTCCCGCCGCGGGGCTGCGACCGGCTTCGCCCGCTCGCGGTGCGCGCCCGCACCACGCCGCGCCGGGACCGCACGCGGCCCCACCGC
>JACCQW010000355.1 GCA_013813955.1 Solirubrobacterales bacterium | reverse complement strand
ACCCCGGCCACCCGCTAGCGGTCGGGGAGGCCTACGCGGGCCTGCTGCCCCGCGGGCGCCTGCTGGTCGAGGACGAGGGGCGCTCCCCGCTGGCGTGGCAGGGCGGGCAGCTGTCGAAGGTCATCGCCGGGCTGGCCGCGCAGGCGTGGTGAGGGTGCCTGGCGGCGGCGCGGCCTGGTCGACGTGAAGGTCTGCGCGATCGACGCGACGTGGTCGGGCCTGAAGCTCGTGATCCGCCGCGATGTGCGCCGGGCGCCGTAGAACGGCGCCGGATCGGGGAAGCTTGGGGGATGGGGCGGCTGCTCACCCGCGTGCACGGGTTCTACTGGGGGGACGGCATCGCCGACGACGTGCCCGCGCTGACGTACTACCTCGTGCTCTCGCTGGCGCCGTTCGCGCTGGGCCTGGCGGCGCTGGAGGCGCTGCTGCTGGAGGACGTGCTGTCCGCGCTGCAGGTCGCCGAGCAGCTCAACCGCTTTCTGCCCGAGGCGGTGCACGGGGAGATCCGCAGCCTCGTCCTGGGCACGCGCGACAACTCGACGCTGCTGCTGTTGCTCGCCCTGGCGGCCATGCTGTGGACCACGTCGGGCGGGATCGGCGTGATCGAGCGCTGCCTGTCGCGGATCCTCGCATGCCCACGTCACAACATCGTGATCGGGCGGATCCGCAACCTCGGGCTCGGCGGGCTCGTCGCGGCCGCCGTGATCCTGGCGTCGCTGAGCACCTCCGTCGTGTCGGACGTCACCTACCAGCTGCGACCGGGCCAGGCCATCCCTGGCCCGGCGATCCTCGTGTTCAACACGCTGGGGTCGGTAATGGTGTTCGCCGCGATCTACCGCTACGCGCCGCTGGTGCGCATCCGCTGGCGCTCGGCGCTCGTCGGTGGCTTCCCGGCCGGCCTGGCGCTGCAGACGGTGCCCGCCATCGTCGGCCTGTACGTGGGCGCCACCGCGGGCTTTGCCGCCGTGCGCCTGTTCCTGCTGCTCGCGGTGGTCCTGCTCGGCCTGTACATCATGGCGCTGTTCGTGCTCCTGGGGGCCGGGATCGCGGCACGCGCCGAGCGCCGTGCGCGGATGTACCCCTCCTCACCGACCGTCCTGCGCAAGGCCGCCCGGGGTGCCCGCGACGACGCCGGCGACAACGGGGCCGGCGAGCGCCTCCACCGCGACGTGCAGCCCGCGCGGCCGGGCCTCCAGGGCCGGTCCCCGGGATAGACCTCTGACGACGAACCCCCGCGGCGAGAACGCGCACGGGGGCTGGGACGTCGGGGATGTCGGCGAGCTACGGGTTGAGCTGCTTCTTCAGCCCCGCGGCGGCCGAGAACTTCGCGGCGTTGCTGGCCGAGATCTGGATCGTCTCGCCGGTGGCCGGATTGCGGCCCTCGCGCGCGGAGCGCTCGCTCACGCTGAACTTGCCGAAGCCGGCGACGGCGACCTCGCGGCCCCCGGCCAGCTCGGCGGCGATGGCCTCGAACGTCGCTTCGACGGCGGTCTTGGCGTCATTCCCGCTGAGGCCGGTGTCGGAGGACACCTTCTGTGCGAGCTCCTGCTTGGTCATAGTGCTCCCGAGTCGGGTACAGATCGACGCTTAAGCTAGCGGGTGCCCCGGCGGCACGGGGGTTTCGGCGTTTCACAGGCCGTCCTGCGCCGGCCGGCTACGCGGCCACGGGCTCGGGTGCCGCGCCGGGCAGGCTGAAGCGCACGCGCGCGCCGGGGTCTGCGCCCGGCACGTCGACGATCCAGATCTGCCCGCCATGGGCCTCGACGATCGCGCGCGAGATCGCCAGCCCGAGGCCGGCGCTGCCGTCGGTGCGCGCCGCGCGGTCGGCCCCCTGCTGGAAGACCTCGAACACGCGCTCGTGGTCCGCGGCCGGGATCCCCGAGCCGGTGTCGGCGACCTCGATCTCCACACCGCCCTCGCCGGGGGCGGCGCGGACCGTGACGCTGCCGTCCGCGGGCGTGTGGCGGATCGCGTTCTGGATCAGGTTGAACAGCACGCGCTGGATGCGCTCGGCGTTGGCCCTCGCGGGCGCCAGCGACGGATCGATCTCCGCGAGCACCGCGACGCCGCCGGCCTCCGCCGCCGGGCGCATCGCCGCCACGGTCTCCTCGACGAGCTCGTCGACCTGCACCTGGCACATCGTCCACGCGACCTCGCCGGCCTCGATGCGCGTGAGCTCGAAGAGGTCGTCGATCAGCGCGCCCAGCGCCCGGACGTGCACGCCCAGGCGGCGGACGTACTCGCGGCGCGTCTGCGGGTCGCCGACCTCGTCGTCGACGGCCTCGGCCAGCAGGCGCAGGGCGGTGACCGGCGTGCGCAGGTCGTGCGACACCGCCGCGATCAGCGACCGCCGTGCGCTCTCGGAGTCCTCGCGCCGCGCCTCGGCGGCGGCCAGGCGCTGCACCATCGCGCCGACCTCGGCGCCGACCTGCGCGAGCTCGTCGCGCCCGCCGAGGCGCAGGTCCAGCTCGCGCTGGCCCTCCCCGACCGCTGCCAGGCCGGTGCGCAGCGTGTCCACGTCGTCCATCACGCGGTGCGACAGCACCCGCCCGGCCCACAGGCCCAGCAGGGCGCTGTAGGCCATCGCCAGCGCGGTGAAGAACGCGTCGTGGCCGGAGACGAACATGAGCTGCACGAACAGCGCGAGCGCCACGGCCAGCGGCCCGAAGGCCAGCGCGGCGGTGACGAGCGCCTGGCGGCGGAGCCCGCCCAGGCGCTCGCGCCGCGCGAGCACCGCGTGCGTCGCGGCTACCGTGGCGATCCCCACGGGCGCGAGGATGACGATGGTCAGGACGGCGTCGTTCGCGGTGTAGGCCGCGAGCACCGCGACGCCCACGAGCAGCGCGCTGCCCAGCGCCAGCAGCAGGCCGCGGGCCAGCGTCGGGCGGCTCACGGACGAAAGCGGTAGCCGACGCCCCAGACCGTCTCAACGAAGCGCGGCTGGGCGGGCTCGCGCTCGATCTTCGCGCGCAGCCGGCGGATGTGGACGGTCACGGTCGAGGTGTCGGAGTAGAACGAGAAGCGCCAGACCTGCTCCATGAGCTGGTCGCGTGTGAACACCTGGCCGGGGTGGCGGGCGAGAAACGCCAGCAGGTCGAACTCGCGCTGGGTGAGCGTGACCTCCTCGCCGCCGACGAGGACGCGCCGGCCCGATGGGTGGATCTGCAGCTCGCCGAAGACCAGCGCCGGCTCCGGGCCGTCGTCGGGCTCGTCGTGGCGGCGCAGCACCGCGTCGACGCGCGCAACGAGCTCGGCGGGGGAGAAGGGCTTGACCACGTAGTCGTCGGCCCCCAGGCGCAGGCCGTCGATGCGGTCTGACTCCTCGCCCTTGGCGGTGAGCAGGATGACCGCGACCCGCGGCCCGCCGGCCTCGCGCAGCAGGCGCATGACCTCCAGGCCGTCCAGGCCCGGCAGCATGAGGTCGAGCACGACCAGGTCGGGGTGCCAGGTCGACGCCCGCGCCAGCGCCGCGTGCCCGTCGGCCGCGATCGCCGTGTCGTAGTGCGCGCGCTCGAGGTAGCGCGACACGATCTCCGCGATGGTGGGCTCGTCGTCGACGACGAGGATGCGTCCGCGCTGTTCGTCGGCCATGTGCCGATCATCACCGGCGGGGCGGCGCGAGGCCAGGGAGAGGTGCGACATGGGCCCAGACTAGGCCCCAGGTGTTGCCGAAGTGCTACGGAGCCGGGGCGCGTCGCAGAGAAGTTGGCCCTGCGGCGACCGAAAGTTAGTTGTGCCATAATCTCGGTCGTGGACCAACTTACTCGACGCAGGCTGCTTGCCGGGGGGGTTCCGGCCCTCGGGCTGGGCGCCGCTGCGCTGCACGGCGCGATCGGACAGCCGACCGCGACCGCGACCGCCGCTGCCGCCGCTCCGGGGCGCGCCGGCGATCACGGCGGCGGTACCGCCGGGCACGGCGGCCACGCGAGCTTCCGCGGCGGCGAGGTCGATCACGAGGCCAACGGCTTCGACCCCCACGAGATCGTCCGCGACTTCGACTACGGCAAGACGTCGAAGCTGCCCGACGGGCGCACGCTGCGCGAATGGACGCTGTCGGCGAGCGAGCAGGAGGTTGAGGTGGCGCCCGGGATCAAGTTCCCGGCCTGGTCGTTCAACGGCCGCATCCCGGGGCCGACGCTGAGAGCCACCGAGGGCGACCGCCTGCGCATCCGCTTCGTCAACGGCGGCCGGCACCCGCACACGATGCACTTCCACGGCATCCACACCGCTGCGATGGACGGCGTGGCCGGCCTGGGCGCGGGCGAGATCGCACCCGGCGAGGAGACCGTCTACGAGTTCGACGCCGAGCCGTTCGGCCTGCACCTGTACCACTGCCACGTCCGGCCGCTGGCCGAGCACATCGCCAAGGGCATGTACGGCACGTTCATCGTCGACCCCAAGGCTGGCCGCCCGGAGGCCGACGAGCTCGTCATGGTCATGAACGGCTTCGACACCAACTTCGACCGCGCCAACGAGGTCTACGCCGTCAACACCATCGGCTTCGCCTACATGAACCGGCCGATCCAGGTCGTGCGCGACGAGCTCGTGCGCGTCTACCTCGTCAACGCGCTCGAGTACGACCTGATCAACTCGTTTCACCTGCACGGCAACTTCTTCGACTACTTCCCGACGGGGACGTCGCTGAAGCCGACGGAATTCACCGACACCGTCATGCAGTGCCAGGGCCAGCGCGGCATCCTCGAGATGCGCTTCCCGCACACGGGCAAGTTCATGTTCCACGCCCACCAGTCGGAGTTCGCCGAGCTTGGCTGGATGTCGTTCTTCGAGGTCTGCGAGCCCGGCAACCGCGACGCGCTGTGCCGCATCGAGCCGCGCAAGGAGCCCTGATGGAGGCACGCGGCGCCACCGGCGAGCTGGGCCGCGAGCGCGGCGGCGCCGAGCGACGCCTGCCGGGCTGGGTGCTCGGCGTCATCCCGCTGCTGCTCATCGTCGCCGCCGTCGGCGCGTTCGCCGCGCTCGACGGGCCCGGCCTGGGCGAGCGGCGCGGGCCGCTCGTCGAGGAGCTGGCGGTCGAGCGCACCGAGCTGCGCCCCGGCGTCATCGAGCTCACGGTCCGCAACGACGGCCCCGATGCCGTCTCGATCGCGCAGGTCATCGTCAACGACGCGTTCGTGTCCTTCGACGGCGCCGATGAGCCGATCGGCCGCCTGGAGTCCGAGCAGGTCGTCGTCCGGCAGCCGTGGATCGAGGGCGAGAACTACGAGATCGGCCTGCTGACCTCGACCGGCGCGACGATCGCGCACGCCGTCGAGGCCGCGGTCCAGACCCCCGAGACGGACCTCAGCTTCTACGGGCTGATGGCGCTGCTGGGGATCTACGTCGGCGTGATCCCCGTCGCGCTGGGCATGCTGTGGCTGCCGTGGGTGCGCCGGATCCCGCCGTCGTGGCTGCGCATGGTGATGGCGCTCACCGTCGGGCTGCTGGCCTTTCTGGGCATCGACGCCACACTGGAGGGCCTCGAGCTCGCCGGCCAGGGCTCACAGGCCTTCGGCGGCGCGGCGCTCGTGCTCATCGGGGCGGCCGTCGCGTACCTGTCGCTGACCGGTGTGAGCGCCTGGCTGGAGGGCCGCCGGCAACGCAGCGAGCGCGCTGGCGCAAGCGGCGGGAGCCTCGCCCTGCTCATCGCGGTGGGCATCGGCCTGCACAACCTCGGTGAGGGGCTGGCGATCGGCACCGCCTACGCCACGGGCGCACTGGCGCTGGGGGCCTTTCTCGTCGTCGGCTTCGCGCTGCACAACACGACGGAGGGCCTGGCCATCGTCGCCCCGGTGGCACGGACCGGCCCCTCCCTCGGTCGCCTGATCACGCTGGGCCTCATCGCCGGCGGCCCCGCGGTGCTGGGTGCGTGGATCGGTGCGTCGGCGTTCAACACGAGCGTCGCCGCCTTCCTGTTCGGCGCCGGCGCGGGCGCGATCGCCCAGGTGATCGTCCAGCTGATGCCGACGCTGCGCGACGACCACGGGCGCACGCTGCACCCCCGGGCCGTCGGCGGACTGCTGGCCGGCATGGCGCTGATGTTCGCGACCGGGCTGCTGGTGAGCGTCTGATGGCCACCGCGTCGCCCAACGGGCGCAGCCACGCCGTCGAGGACTACGCCAAGGCGATCTACTCGCTGCAGCGCCGCGCAGGCGGCCAGCCCGTGACGACGACCGCGCTGGCCGAGCGCTGCGGCGTCACCGCGGCGTCGGCGTCGGCGATGGTCAAGAAGCTCGCCGAGCTGGGCCTGGCGGTGCACGAGCGCTACCACGGCGTCCGGCTGACGCCGGAGGGCGAGCGCGTCGCGCTGGAGACGATGCGCCACCACCGCCTGCTGGAGCTGTACCTCGCCGAGCACCTCGACGTGCCGTGGGACCGCGTGCACGAGGAGGCCGAGGCGCTCGAGCACGTCCTCTCCGAGGACCTCGAAGCGCGCATCGCCGCCAAGCTCGGCGACCCGACCCACGACCCGCACGGCGACCCGATCCCCGACCGCGACCTCGTGCTCGAGGAGGAGGAGACTCAGAGCCTTGACTCCGCGCCGGCCGGCGTGACCGGGAGCTTCGTGCGCGTCTCGGACTCCGACCCGGCGATGCTGCGCTATCTGTGCAATCGCGGGATCATGATCGGCGCGCCGTTCGCGATCGTCGACCGCCAGCCCTTCGGCGGTCCGCTGACGGTGCGCTTCGGCCGGCGCGAGCACGTGCTCGGCGGCACGCTGGCGCGCGCGATGCGAGTCCAGCTCGACGAGCAGGACTGACCGCGGCCGCTACGCGGCGGGGAAGCGCACCAGGACCCATGCGGACTCCGGACCGCAACCGACACGATCCGCGAGGGATCTACAGCGCGGCGCCGGTCGCGTGGCCGAGCGCGACCGCGCCCAGCCCGAGCACGAGGCTGATCGTCAGGTACGCCACGGCCGCGTCGCGCCGCCCGCCGCGGTCCAGCGCCCAGGCCTGCAGCATCCAGGTCGAGAACGTCGTGTAGGAGCCCAGCAGCGCGGTGCCGGCGAGCAGCGCCGTGTCGCCGCCCGCCTCCAGGCCGGCGAGCAGGCCGATGGCCAGGGCTCCGCTGAGGTTGACCGCGAGGATGCCAAGTGGCAGCACGCCGCGCATCCGGGCCGACACCTCGTGGTCGACCACGGCTCGCAGCACGGCGCCCAGGCCCCCGATGGCGCCCGCGGCGATCCAGGTCAGCAGCGTCACCGTGCGCTCCTCAGGCCCAGCGCGACGGCGGCGAGGCCCGCCACCAGGCTCGCGCCCGCGTAGCCCGCGGCCAGCGCGACGTCGCCCGCCTCGAGCATGTCGAACAGCTCGAGCTGCAGCGTCGAGAATGTCGTGAGCGCACCGCAGAAGCCGGTGGACCACAGCGCGTGTCCGTGAGGCGAGGCCGGTGGCCGCGCGGTCAGCAGACCGAGCGCGAAGGTGCCGATCGCGTTGGCCGCGAACGTCGGCCACGGCCACTGGCCCGGATCAGGCGGCAGGGCCTCGAGGAGCCCCGCTCGGATGAGCGTCCCGAGGCAGCCGCCGGCGAAGACGGCAAAGAGCGTTCGGCGGTCGATGGCGGCACGATAGGCGGCGGCGTAGGCTTTCCGGCACCCCACCACCGCGAGGAGACGCCGGATGCCCGAAGACCAGCCTCACAGCCAGGAGCCGCCGAGTCTCCTGGGGACGCTGCTCGCACCGCTGCGGGCACCGCAGCGCGTCGTCACCGACATCGAGACGATCGCGTCCGCCCTGCTGTCGTTGCAGCACGACGCCGCCGAGCGCCTGGCCTCCATCGACGAGCGTGCCGGCGGGCTGCTGAGCTCCATCGGCGCGCTGCGGGCGCCGCTGGACCGCATCGATCGCAAGGTCACCGAGCTGACGAAGCTCGAGGCGGCTATCACGGATCGGATGGACAAGCTGCACGACGATCTCGACGCCCGCCTGCGGGCGGCCGAGCAGGAGGTCCGTGCCCTGCGCCCGCCGATCGAGCAGATGGCGCGTGACGTCGCTGGCATCATGGAGCTGCTGCCCGATCCCAGCGACGGTCCGATGGCGCGGCTGAAGGACACGTTCAGCCCGAGCTGATCGCATGCAGCCCGGCGACCTCGCGAGCATGACCTATGAGGTGGCCGGGCGGATCGCGCGCATCACGCTGAACCGCCCCGAGCGCGGCAACGCCATCACGCGGCGCCTGGTCACCGAGCTCGAGGCGATGGTGGAGCATGCCGACCTCGATCCCGCCGTCCACGTGATCGTGCTGTCGGGCAACGGCAAGGGCTTCTGCGGCGGCTATGACCTGGTGGAGAGTGCGGAGGGCCAGGGCAAGATGGGGGAGGGGGGCACGGCGCCCCGCGGGTCGCCGCTGGACCCGGTGGTCATGGCCGCCAACCACGACCCGTCGGCGACCTGGGACCCAATGGTGGACTACGCCATGATGAGCCGCAACGTCCGCGCGTTCATGTCGCTGTTTCACTGCGGCAAGCCGGTCGTGTGCAAGGTCCATGGCTTCTGCGTGGCCGGGGGGACGGACATGGCCCTGTGCTCCGACCTGCTGGTCATCGCGAGCGACGCGAAGATCGGCTACCCGCCGGCGCGTGTCTGGGGGTCGCCGACGACGGCGATGTGGGCGCATCGTCTCGGCCCGCAGCGCGCCAAGCGCCTGCTGTTCACCGGCGACGCGCTCTCGGGGGCCGAAGCCGTCGAGTGGGGGCTGGCGATCGAGGCCCCCGCGCCCGGCGAGCTGGACGAGCGGGTCGAGGTGCTCGCGGGACGCATCGCGCGGATGCCACTGAACCAGCTGATGATGATGAAGCTCCTCGTCAACCAGGAGATCGCGTCGCGCGGGTTGCACGCCACGCAGGTGCTGGGCACGGTCTTCGACGGCCTCGCGCGCCACACCGCGGAGGGCCACGCCTTTCAGCAGCGCGCCGCCGAGGTGGGCTTCAGGCAGGCGGTGCGCGAGCGCGACGAGCCGTTCGAGGACGCCGGCCCGTCGACGTTCAGGGGCTGATCGCCTACAGCCCGGGCGGGTGGCGGGCGACGAGGCCGGCGGTGGGGCGCATGCCGCGGGTCCAGCGCGTGCCGCCGCTGCGCAGGGCGGTGGTGTCGAAGCGCCAGTTGCCCACCATCATGAAGGCGTGGCCCTCGTCGGCGTAGACGGTGATGTACTTGCCGGGCCCGCTCTCGCCCCAGCTCATGAACCCGCCGGAGGTCAGCGGGGAGGAGAGCAGGCCGGCGGCCGCGAGGGCGTAGCTGATCGAGCCCGAGCAGTCGTAGGCGTCGGCCCGGAAGCTGCGGTGCCCGCCGCCGTAGACGTAGGGCAGGCCGGCGATGGCGTTCCCGGCGGCGACGACGCGGCGGACGGAGGCGGGTGCGCCCGCCGGGGCCTGGGCCTGCCCGCCGGGATCGGTGGGAAGGCC
>JACCQW010000347.1 GCA_013813955.1 Solirubrobacterales bacterium | reverse complement strand
AGATCGGCCGGGGCGCGCAGGCGCTCGACGTTGCCCCGCCAGCGCTCGCCCACGGTGTTGACGAGGTCGAGGGCGGGCCGGCCGCCGAGCCAGTGAAAGCGCGTAACCATTCCGCGCCAGTCTAGCGGTTATGTCTGGCTGCCCGGCCAGGGCAGCCGGTAGGGTCGGCGCCGCCCCCAGCGATCCAGGAGAGCCCGTGACCGACGCGCCCACCGAGCTGATGTTCCGTCCCGTGACCGAGCTGGCCGCGCGCGTGCGCAGCGGGGAGCTGACCGCCCGCGAGCTCGTCGATGCCTCGCTGGAGCGCATCGAGGCGCTGCAGCCGACGGTCAACGCCTTCGTCGACGTCGACCACGAGGGCGCGCGTTCGGCGGCGGACGCGATCGCCCCGGGCGACGAGCGGCCGTTCGCGGGCGTGCCGATCGCGATCAAGAACAACCGTGCCGTGCGCGGGCTGCGGCTCACTTTCGGCGCGGACTTCGCGGGCGACTTCACGCCCGACTACGACCACAACGTCGTGCGCCGCCTGCGCGACGCCGGATTCGTCGTCGTGGGCACGACAACCCTGCCCGAGTGGGGGATCCTGCCGGTCAGCGAGGCGCGCCGCTTCGGGCCGACGCGCAACCCGTGGGACCTCGGACGCACGCCCGGCGGCTCCTCGGGCGGGTCGGCCGCGGCGGTGGCCGCCGGGATGGTGCCGATCGCCCATGGCAAC
This sequence comes from Solirubrobacterales bacterium, assembly GCA_013813955.1. Lineage (GTDB taxonomy): Bacteria > Actinomycetota > Thermoleophilia > Solirubrobacterales > Solirubrobacteraceae > CADCVQ01. The sequence goes on along the minus strand of JACCQW010000347.1, from coordinate 5,715 downwards.
GACGGCGGCGGGTCGACGCGCATCCCCGCCGCGTGCTGCGGCCTGGTCGGCCTCAAGCCCCAGCGCGGGCGCATCTCGCTGGCCCCGGAGGCGGGCGAGCTGTTCCTCGTGCAGGACGGGGTGCTGACGCGCACCGTCGAGGAGACCGCGCTCGTGCTCGACCTGCTCGCCGGGCCCGAGCCCGGCGACGCGTCGTGGGCGCCGCCGCCCGCGGAGCCGTTCGCCACGACCGCCGCGCGCGGGCCCGATGAGGGTCGCCCCCAACGGATCGCCGTCAGCACCGCGACGGCGCTGGACGGCGACCTGGACCCGGTGTGCGCGCGCGCCGCCCACGATGCCGCCGAGCTGCTGGCCGCGCTCGGGCACGAGGTCGAGGAGGTCGACCCGCCGTGGTCTGATCCCGGGCTGCTGCACCTGTTCACCGCGGCCTTCGGGCCCGCCGTGTCGGTGCAGATCGCGTTCGCCGCGATGCTCGCCGGGCGCGAGCCCGCCGAGGCCGACATGGAGCCGGTCAGCTGGGCGATCTGGCAGACCAGCAAAGGGATCGACTCGGTCGCGGCGATGCTGGCGACCCTGCAGCTGCAGGGCCTGGCGCGCGCGATCGTGACGTGGGGCGCCGGGTACGACGCGATCCTCACCCCCGCGCTCGCCGAGGCGCCGGTGACCCACGGCACGATCGACCCGCTCTCCGCGGACCCCATGGGCGCCTTCGCACGCTCGGGGCGCTTCACCCCCTACACGGCGATCTGCAACGTGACCGGCTCGCCCGCGATCTCGCTACCGCTGTACGCGCGCGAGGACGGGCTCCCGCTCGGGGTGCAGCTCATCGGCCGCCCCGCGCAGGAGGGTGCCCTGCTCGCGCTCGCCGCGCAGGTGCAGGCTGCCCACCCGTGGGCCGACCGCCGGCCCGAGCTGGCCCTGGCCTAGCCTGGGCTGCAGCCGACGTGCGCCGTGGCCCACTGCACGGCGATCCGGCGCTTCACGTCGGTCAGAGCGTCTCGACGCCGGGGCGGGTCAGGCGCCGAGCACCGCGCTCATCGCGCGCGGGCTCACCCCTAGCGCCTCGGCATCGGCGGTGCCCCGGTCCGCGAGCATCGAGACCTCCAGCAGCTCCGCCTCGTCCCAGGTCGCGGGCGCCTTGGACTTCATGAGCGTCTCCACGACGCGCAGCGCGCGGCTGACCACCGGCGTCGGGAGGTTGAGCGTCGGGCGCGGTCGGCCGGCCGCGCGCAGGGCCAGCTCCACGATCGCCTGGTGGGAGAGCGTCTCGGGCCCGGCCAGCTCGTAGCGCGGGCGCTCGCGCCGGGCGGGATGGGTGCGATCGCCCAGCGCCGCCATCACGCAGTCGGCCACGTCGTCGGCCCAGATCGGCTGGTACAGCGCGCGCCCGCGCCCGCTGACCGGCATGACGGGCAGGACCATCGCCATCCGGTGCAGCAGCGTCAGGAAGGCGTCGCCGGGGGCATAGATGATCGACGGCGCGAACACCGTGTGACGCACGTCGGACGCGAGGACCGCCTGCTCGGCCAGTGCCTTGGCGCGCAGATAGCGCGTGCGGTTGTGCCCGGAGGCGCTCAGCGCGCTGAAGAAGACGAAGTGCTCGACGCCGGCGCGCTCGGCCGCGGCGACCATCCGCCACGTGGCGATGCCGTTGAGCTCCTCGATCGAGCCGGCGGGCTGGTCGCGGATCGCCGCCGCCAGGTGGACGACCGTGCGCACGCCGCGCAGCGCGTTGCGAAACGACGGCGGGTCGGCGAGGTCGCCGAGCGCGATCTGCACGCGGACGCGCTCCGGGCCCAGCCGGCGCGGGTCGCGCACGAGGCAGCGCACCGGCTCTCCGGCGGCCGTCAGGCGGCGCAGCAGCGCGCTGCCGACGAGGCCCGTGGCGCCGGTCAGCAGGAGCATGGTGCGGATACTATGTCCGGCCCGGAGACCGACCTCGAGCGAAGGAACCTCACCCCATGGCCTACGTCATCGCGGAGCCCTGCATCGGCACCAAGGACAACTCGTGTGTCGAGGTCTGCCCCGTCGACTGCATTCACCCCACGCCGGACGAGCCCGACTACGACACCGTCGAGATGCTCTACATCGACCCGGAGGAGTGCATCGACTGTGACGCGTGCGTCGAGGCCTGCCCGGTCGACGCGTGCTTCGCCGAGGACCAGCTCCCGGAGGAGTGGACCAAGTTCACGCAGATCAACGCGGACTACTTCGCGAAGACGTGACCTGCGCGCGGCCTACCCCGCCATCGGCAGGCTGAGACCCTTCGGTGCCGGAGCGGCCGGCGGCTCGGGAGCCTGCAGGACAGGGAGCTCGATCGGCGTGAGCGCGACGATCCCGCGGGCGGCCTGGCGCGTCGCCTGGGCGGCCGGGTCGTCCGGGTCGGTGAACACGAGCGGGGTGCCCGCGTCGGCCTGCTCGCGCAGCGGCATGGTCAGCGGGACCTTGCCCAGCAGCGGCACGTCGAGCTCGTCGGCGAGCTCCTGCCCGCCGCCCTCGCCGAAGATCGCGTAGCGCTCGCCCGACGGGGTGGTGAAGCCGGCCATGTTCTCGATGATCCCGGCCACCTCGAGGTCGACCTTGCCGGCCATCTCGGCGGCGCGGCGGGCGACCCTCTGCGCGGTCGGCTGGGGCGTGGTGACGATCAGGAACTTCGCCTGCGGCAGCAGCTGGGCCAGCGTCATCGAGACGTCACCGGTGCCGGGCGGCAGGTCGACGAGCAGGTAGTCCAGCTCGCCCCACTCCACGTCCTCCAGGAACTGGGTCAGCGCCTTGTGCAGCATCGGGCCGCGCCAGACGACGGCGGCGTCCTCCTTGACGAAGAAGCCGATCGACATGACCTTCACCCCGTGCGCCTCGTGCGGCAGGATCTTGCGCTCCGGCGAGACGGGCGGCTTCTCGGAGCCCAGACCGAACATGCGTGGGATCGAGTAGCCCCAGACGTCGGCGTCGAGGATCCCGACGCGCTTGCCGTCGGCGGTCAGCGCCGCGGCGAGGTTGGCGGTCAGCGTGGACTTGCCCACCCCGCCCTTGCCCGACCCGATGCACAGGACGTTGGCGACCCGGGCGAGCGCGCCCTCGGGCAGCGAGCCGCGACCCAGGGACTGCTGCAGCTTGGCCTTCTCGGTGTCCGAGAGCACGTCGAAGGTGACCTCGACCGAGGTGACGCCTTCGACCGTGGAGGCCTCGCGCGCGACGGCGGTCGAGAAGTGGTTGCGGATCGGGCAGCCGGCGGTGGTCAGCGACACGGTGATCGCCGTCGCGCCGTCCTCGGCGACGTCGATCGAGCGCACCATGCCCAGCTCGACGATGGACTTGCGCAGCTCGGGGTCGATGACGCGCTCGAGCGCCTCGAGGATCTCGTCTCGTGAAGGCATGCCCTCAGTGTAGGAAAACGCCGATGCCGCGCCCGAGGGCGCGGCATCGACAGGGGAGGAGAGATGCTGCTTTGTGTCCTTCTCTACGGTGCTGCAGTGCTGCGATCTGTGTGTGAAGCTCTGGTGACCTAGACGAGGGCGGCGATGCGCTCCTGGACCTTGGTGGAGGCCTGCGTGGCAGCAGTCACGCCACCCTGCACGGCGTTCTCGACCCGGGCGCCGACGAGCTCGACGTTCTTCGTGATCGGGTTGCTCCTGATGTCGCGCTGCACGCGGGTGCGGCGCTGGCGCAGCTCGCGCTCCACGCGGGTGCGGGTCTTCTTGACCTCGCGCTCGACGCGGTTGCGGGCGGTGGTGCCGCGGCGCTCGAAGCGGCGCAGGTCGCTGCGCAGCTCGCGCTCGGCCTTGGCGCGCGTCGAGTAGGAGTTGATCGTCGTGACGAGGTTGTCACGGGCGATCAGCGCGGCGCCGACCGGCACGAGGACGGCCTTCTCGGCGACCTCGCCGGCGCGGGCGACCGGCGTGCGCAGCTCGCGCTGGACCTCGGCGGCCTGCTTGGCGGCGACGGTGCGCTGGCGCGAGGCGGTGCTCTTCGCGCGGCGAGCAGTGGTCTTGCGCGCGGCCGTGCCGCGGTTGGCGGCGCGGGTCTGCGCGCCCTTCTTGGCGGTCGTCGAGCGCTTGGCGGCGTTGGCCTTGCGCGTTGCGGCGGCCTTGTTGGCGGTGGCGGACCGGGAAGAGGCGGACCGGGAAGAAGCGGTGGAGGCGGTGTCGGCGGCCATGGTCATGTCCCTTTCGTAGAGGACTAAGGTTGTTAGTTCTAATCTTGTTCGGACGAACAGTACTACCCGAACATGTGTTTGTAAACCGCTCCCGCTACGGGGTTACAGCACGAACGCCGGTTCGTCTGATCCAGGCGCCCGGATCGTCGAGCTCGGCCAGTGTGGGCAGCCGCTCGGGGGCGTCGAAGACGCGGTGAAGCGCGGCCGGGCCGGCCGCAGCCACGACCGCGTCGCAGAAGCGCTTGCCGTCCTCGTACTGGCGCAGCTTTGACTCCAGGCCGATGAGCCGGTCGAGCAGGGCCAGCAGCGGCGGGCGCTCGCGGCGCCGGCGGTCCAGCGCCGCCCGCAGCTCGGGCAGGGCCTGCAGCGTCCTCGCGCCGACGACGTCCATCACGTGCTCGGCGTGGCCCTCGACCACGGCCATGACCACCTGCAGCCGGTCGAGGATGCCCTGCCGCTCGGGCCCGGCGAAGGCGCTTACCAGGCCGCCCTCGCGCACGGCGTCCACCAGCGCGCGCAAGTCGTCGCGGCCGGGCAGGCGCAGGAGCGCCCTGGCGTCCACGGTCAGCTCCAGCGAGGCCAGCAGCTCGCCCAGCAGCCCCGCGACGTGGTCGCGCAGCCAGCCGACCGATCCGAACTGCACGGCGTGGGTCACCTCGTGCAGGGCGATCCAGGCCAGCAGCTGCGCCTCGTCGACCTCCATCCGCCGGGCGGCGGCCGTGATGTTCGGCGCGACGAACAACAGGCGCGGCGTTCTCGCCGGATCCAGCAGGGCGAGCTCGTACTGACCGAGCACGCGCTGGGAGAGGTAGCCCATGAGTGCCCCCGCCTCGACGGATACGACCATGCCGACGGCCGCGCGCGCCGGCGCGCCGAGCGGCCCGAGGCCCTCGCCCACGCGCGCGGCGACGGGCTCGAGCGTGGTGTCCATGGTGGCGACGTTGGCGGCGATCCACGCGGGCCGCCCCACCGCCTCGGGCGACGGCAGGCCGGCGGCGGGCCGCATGCCGGTGTAGGCGACGACGTCGCGCTCGGCGTCCGCGCACAGGGCGGCCAGATCGCCCGGCAGCGCGGTCGCCGAGCCGTCCGCGCCCGCGACGAGTCCGGCGATCCGCTGCGTGAGGGCCTGGTCGAGCATCGCCCACCATCATGGCGGACGGCCGGCCCCGGCTCGCGCGGCGGGACGCCGGCGGGCTTAGAGCATGCTCGCGAGCAGCGCGAGCGACTCGGGCGTGCGGGCGGCGACGATCGGCGAGTGCGGCTCGATGTCCAGCGGCGCGCCGAGCGGATCGTCGTAGGCCGGGAAGGCCACGTGCCCGCCGCTCTCGCGCACGATGAGCTGCGCGGCGGCGACGTCGACCGCGCGCGTGCGAGCCAGGCTCACCATCCCGTCTACGCGCGTGGCGGCGACCTGGCACGTCGACAGCGCCATTGATCCCAGCGCCCTGAAGCGGTGGACGTGGCGCTGCAGGCCGGCGGTAGCCGGCGGCAGCCAGCGCGGGTCCGCGGACTCCAGCGCGACGACCTCGAGGCGGCCGTCGGCCTCGCGGCGCTCGGGC
>JACCQW010000302.1 GCA_013813955.1 Solirubrobacterales bacterium | reverse complement strand
GCTCGTGCCCGGCCAGGCGGACGCTGCCCTGAAGCTCGGGGGGCTGGACGAGCCCCAGCAGGCAGCGGGCGAGCGTGGACTTGCCCGCGCCGCTCTCGCCGACCACGGCCAGCGACTCGCCGCGGCCGAGGGAGAGGCTCACGCCGTCGAGAGCCTGCACGTCGCCGAAGCGCACGCGCAGGTCGCGCACCTCCAGCAGCGGCGCGCTCATGCTCGCCTCCAGCGCGGGTTGGCCCGCGGCTCGAGCGCAAGGCCGACGAAGGCGAAGCCGACGCTGGCCAGCGCGATGGCCACGCCCGCCGGGAGGACCCACCATGCCCATTCGCCGCCGGCGTAGATGCCGGGATGCGCGAGGGCGCGATCGAGCATGGCGCCCCAGCTGACGCCCGTGGGGTCGCCGAGGCCGAGAAACGCGAGGCCCGCCTCGAGCAGGACCGCGGTCGCCGCCCAGTCCACGAAGCTCGCGACCACGAGCGGCCCGAGGTCCGGCACGAGGTGGCGGCGGACGAGGTAGACGGGGCCGGCCCCGAACCCGCGGGCGGCGTCGACGTAGCCGCGCGACACGAGGGTCAGGCAGCGGCTGCGCACGATCCGCGCGATCGCCGGCCAGCCCGCCAGCCCGATGACGAGGATCGCGATCCCCCGGCCCGGGCCGCTGAGGGCGGCGATCAGCACGAGCAGCGGAAGCGCGGGAAGGGCGAGGAACACGTCGACGATGCGCATCGCCACCACATCGACCCAGCCGCGCAGCAGGCCGGCGGCGGCGCCGACGGCCACGCCGACCGTGACGGCCAGCGCCGCGGCCGCCAACGCCACCATCATCGAGGAGCGGGCTCCCCAGATGAGCTGGGAGACCAGGTCGCGTCCGGCGTCGTCGGTCCCGAGCAGGTGCCCGGCGGACGGGGGCGCCAGGGAGGGGCCGGTCACGGCGCGCGGGTCCTCGGGCGCGAGGATCGGCGCGAGCAGCGCGACAGTGGCCAGGGTCGTCACCATCGCGACTCCTGCGACCAGCGAGGGGGAGCGCTCGAGCCTCATGCCACGGTGCGCGGATCCAGCCGCCGGTAGGCGAGGTCGGCCAGCAGGTTTGCGCCCACCACGAGCAGTGTGAGCACCAGGAAGGATCCCTGCATGAGGGGGTAGTCGCGGTCGGCGACCGACTCGAACAGCAGCCGCCCGACGCCCGGATAGGCGAAGACGCTCTCGACGAAGATCGCCGCGGTGATCGCCGAGCCGACCTGCAGCGCGGCGACGGTCACGGAGGGCGCCAGCGCGTTGCGCGCCGCATAGCGGTACTTCAGCGTCCGCTCGGAGAGGCCCTTGGCCCGGCCGAGCAGGAGGTGGTCGGCGCCCAGCTCGCTGACCACGCCGGCGCGCATGACGAGGTACTGCAGGCCCACGAAGGGCAGCGCCATGACCACGGCGGGCAGGACCAGGTGGTGGGCGACGTCGGCGATCTCCGCGGCCACCCCGGAGGAGCCGTCGAAGGGGGTACGCGCACCGGAGAGGGGAAACCACCCCAGCTGCACGGCGAAGACGTAGACGGCCGCCGAGGCGAGAAAGAAGACGGGGATGCTCTGGACGCTGAGGACGAGCACGAGCAGGCTGCGATCCGTCGAGCGTTCCCGGCGCCACCCCGAGTGGGTGCCCGCGAGCATGCCGGCCGCCGTCGCCAGGGCAAGCGCGGTCCCCACCAGCAGCAGCGTCCACGGCAGCCGGTCGGCTAGCTCGCGTGCGACGGGGCGGTTGGAGCGGATCGAGGTGCCCAGCTCGCCCCGGGCGAGATCGCGCAGGTAGCGCCGGTACCCGTCGAGCGCGGAACGGTCCAGGTCGTAGTAGCGCCGCACGGCCGCACGGCGCTCGGGGTCGCCCACGTAGGTGCTCGACGTCGGGTCGCCCAGCGCGGCGATCGGCTCTCCCGGCAGCGCCCGCGGGAGCGCGAAGTTCAGCGTCAGCAGGAGGAAGACGACGAGGACGTAGGAGGCGACGAGCCCTGACACGCGTCCGCCAGGGCTCATGGCCGGCCGTCGTCCACCATCGGGCGCCGCCGCCTCGGGCTCCCGTCGCTAACCGGGCCCCACGTTGCAGTCCTGGGACAGGCCGAGGTCGGCGGCCTGGCGGTTGAGGTCGCGGAAGGACGCCGGATTGGTGATCAGCGACGGGTCGGCCTGGACGCGCCGCAGGGTGGAGTCGAGGTCGGCGAGGTACGCCTTGTAGTCGTCGGCGCGATCCTCGGGCGCCTCGATCGCGCGCAGCTCGCGCGCCGCCATGCGGACCTCCGGGATGATCGTCCCCTGGGCGAGCCGCCCGAACTCACGTGGGCCGGGCAGCTTCCCGCCGGCCAGCAGCATGCCGGCGGCCTTCTCGATCGTCTCCGTGTGCTCCTTGCAGACCGCGTCGGCCTGCGAGCGGAACTCCTTCTCGCTCGGCCCGCCGTCGTCGCCCCCGCATCCCACGGCCAGCGCGGCGATGGCGGCGGTGACCGTCATCAGCGCCGGCCGGCGCCCGTTGGCACGTCTCATCGAGCCTCCCCTCCTCGACCCCGGATCGCGGCGAGCATAGCGAGCGGAAGCCCGGTGACGGGGCAGCACGCGCCGAGGCGCTAGATGCCCAGCGCCTTGCCGAGGATCTCCTTCATCATCTCGTCGGTCCCGCCGCCGATCGGACCCAGCCTGGCGTCGCGCGCGGCGCGCTCGATGTCGTACTCGGCGATGTAGCCGGCGCCGCCGTGGATCTGCAGGCAGGTGTCCATGAGCTCGAAGCACGACCGCTGCGTGGCGAGCTTGGCCATCGTGACCTGCCTGACGGCGTCGTGGCCCTCGACGAACAGGCGCAGCGCGTTGTAGGTGACGCAGCGGCACCCCTCGATCGTCGTGGCCATGTCCGCGAACTTGTGGCGGATGACCTGGTGTGCGGAGATCGGCCGGCCGAACGCCGTGCGCCCCTGTGCGTAGGCGAGCGTGACCTCGAAGGCGCGCTGCATCGCGCCGACCGCGCCCAGCGACATCAGCAGCCGCTCCCACTGGAAGTTGGCCATGATCAGCGCGAAGCCCTCGTGCTCGCGGCCGAGGAGGTTCTCCTCGGCTACGAAGACGTCGTCGAAGGCGATCAGCGCGGTGTCCGACGCGTGCCAGCCCATCTTCTCGATCGGCTCGGCGCCGACCCCCTCGCCGCGGTCGACGATCAGGAAGCTGATGCCGTGGTGCCCGCCCTCCAGGGTCGTCTTGACCGCCGTGACGTAGAAGTGCGCGCGCACGCCGTTGGTGATGAACATCTTCGAGCCGTTGACCACGAAGCCGCCGTCCACGCGCCGGGCCAGCGTGCGGATCGCGGCGACGTCCGAGCCGGCGTCGGGCTCGGTTATGGCCAGGGCGGCGATCTTCTCGCCGGCGATGGCAGGCACGAGGTAGCGCTGCTTCTGCGCCTCGGTGCCGAACTTCCAGACCGGTGGCGTGGCGATCCCGATGTGCGCGCCGATCCCGGCGGCCAGGCCGCCCGACCCGCAGCGCGAGAGCTCCTCGGTGAACACCGCGTCGGCGAGGTAGCCGCCCCCCTCGCCGCCGTACTCCTCCGGGTATTTCAGCCCGAGGTAGCCCTGCTCGGCCAGCTTGGCGAAGACGTCGTCAGGGAACCAGTGCGCCTCCTCCCACTCCCGCGCGTGAGGGGCCAGCTCGTTGGCCACCCAGCGTCGGACGACCCCGCGGAACTCATCGTGCTCCTGCGTGAAGGGCGGCTGAGTGGTCATGGGCTATCGGGCAAGGGTCCGGCCTGGTCCTAGAGCCCATAGCTCCGCCCGATCACGTCGAGCATGATCTCGTCGGTGCCCGCGCCGATGCGGTTCAGGCGCATGTCGCGCCAGACGCGCTCGACGCCGTACTCCTTCATGTAGCCGGCGCCGCCGTGGATCTGGATGCACTCGTCGGCGACCTCGACCGCGACGCGCGCGGCGTGCAGCTTGGCCATCGAGATCTCCCGCACCGGGTACTCGCCGTTCTGGAAGCGCCAGGCCGTCATGTAGGTCAGCTGGCGGGCGGTCTCGATCTTCGTGGCCATCTCCGCGAACTTGTGGCGGATGACCTGGAACTTGCCGATCTGGCGCCCGAAGGCCTTGCGCTCCAGCGCGTAGCGCAGGGTCTGCTCGAAGCAGCGCTGGGCGCCCGCGACGCAGCCCGCCGCGCCGATCAGCCGCTCGCCCTGAAGTTCCCACATGATGTGGTAGAAGCCCTTGCCGACCTGGCCGAGCACCGCGCTCTCGGGGACGCGGACGTCCTGGAAGGCCAGCAGCGCGGTATCGCTGGCGTGCATGCCCAGCTTCTGCAGGCGCTGCTCGCGGATCACGCCGGGCGCGTCCATCGGCACGAGGAACAGCGTGAAGCCGTCGTAGCCGGCGTCCGGGTCGGTCTTCGTCACGAGCACGATCATGTCGGCGCGGTGGCCGTTGGTGATGTAGGTCTTCGAGCCGTTGATGACGTACTCGGCCCCGTCGCGCACCGCACGGGTCTTGATGCCCGCGACGTCGGAGCCCGCGTCGGGCTCGGTGATGCCCAGGCACAGGATCTTCTGGCCGGCGATCGCGGGCACGACCCACTCCCGCTTCTGCTCTTCGGTGCCGAAGGCGAGGATCGGCGGCATCGCCATGTCGGTGTGGACGGCGAGGCCCATGGCCAGGCCGCCCGACTTGGCGTTGACGATCTCCTCCGCGAGCACGAGCGCCGTGGGGTAGTCGCCGCCCTGGCCGCCGTACTTCTCGGGCTTGTCCAGGCCGAGGAAGCCCAGCTCGCCCATGCGCCGGAACACCCAGTCGGGGAAGGTCGTCTCCTCCCACTCCTCCGCGTGAGGCGCGAGCTCCTTGAGCACGAAGGCGCGGATCGACTCGCGCAACTGCTCGTGCTCGTCGGTGAAGATGAAGTGCTTGCGCCTGGTGGCGAAGTCCGGCTTGAGGACCTGGTCGGCGGTGGCCATGGGTGATCTCCTGGGTCGGGCAGCTCGGCGCCACGCTACCGGCTGGGCGTCCGAAAGCGAACAGTGGCACTTCCTACTCCTGGCAGAGTGCGGGACGCGGCATCCAGAAGCGTCCAGGGCGGTTGCAGTAGCGCGGGGAGGCGTCCGATACAGGCAGGGTGCTCCGGCTGGTCCTGCTCACCGCGCTCGCGTGCCTGCTCTTCGTGCCGGCCGCCGCGCCGGCCCACCACCCGGCGGGGACGGCTCGGTCCGGCGCGCCGGTCCTCGAGGACCATGGCGACGCGCTGCCGCGTGCCGCCGACGTCGCTCTGGAGCGCAGCGCCCGGCGGCGCGTGCTGGCCGCGCCCGAGGCGACCGGCGTCGCGGCGGTCGCCGACGAGCTCGCCGGCACCTGGTGCGGGCCGGACGCCGCGACCGACGACACCGCGCACGCCTCCTCGGCCGGGGCGCGCTTCAAGGTCATCTACGCCTCGCCGTCGGACCGGCCCAACCGCTTCGCCGCGCTCGCCGACGTCATCCAGGGCGATGCGCAGGCGATCTCCGCGCTCGTTGCGAGCACCTCGGGCGGGCGGCGCACGCTGCGCTTCGACACCGGCACGTCGTGCGGGCCGCAGTACCTCGACCTGATGAACGTCCGCCTGCCGCGCACCCGCGCGGATTACCTGGCCGGCGGGGTCGACGCGCGCACCGATCGCCTCGAGAGCGACCTCGCCTCCGCGCTCGCCACCGTCGCGGGAACGCGCAACGCGCTCGTCTACGCCGACCATCTCTACGGCGACGACGGGGTAGCCGGATACGCGTCCTTCTGGCTGGACGACAGCGCCGGCGCGGGCAACTGGGCCAACCGCGGGGGCATGTTCGCGTTCGTCTTCGGCAGCGAGTCCAACCCGAGCTTCGTCAGCCCGCGGCGCACCACGGTGCTGCACGAGGCGGCGCACACGCTGGGGGCCGTGCAGGACAGCGCACCGCATGCCACCGGCATGGGGCACTGCACCGACGAGTACGACGTCCTCTGCTACGCCGACGGCGGCCCGAAGAACACGATGAGCTGGGACTGCGCCAGCGCCGCGGAGAGCCTGTTCGACTGCGGCGCGGACGACTACTTCGCGCCCGCGCCCGCGGCGGGCAGCTACCTCGCGACGCACTGGAACCTCTACGACTCGTCCTTCCTGTGCCCGGTGGCCGACTGCGTCGCCCTGGGCGAGCAGCCGGCGCCGCTCGAGGAGCTCCCCGCGCCGGTTCCGCCGCCGGGCACGCCCCCCGCCACGGACTCCGCCCCGCCTCCGGCTCCGGCGCCTCCGGTCGCGGATCCGGGGACCGCCCTCTCGGCCCGCGCTGACGGACCGGCTTCCGT
>JACCQW010000315.1 GCA_013813955.1 Solirubrobacterales bacterium | reverse complement strand
CGACAAGGAGTACCTGCTCGCCGTGGGCACGCGGGCGTGAGGTAGGGACAATGCGGCGGCTCGGCGCCGCCGCCAACGGCGCTCGGAAACGGCTGTCGGCGCGCGTCAGCCGCTGAGCCCGAAGCTGCGCAGTGTGGCGTTGAACTGGACGCCGTTGCCCGGGCGCTGGTCGGGGGACGGGACGCCTTCGACGCGCGCCGCTCCGAAGGGGGCACGCTGCCCTTGGAGGACGAACGCCAGCGCGCCCACCTGCTGGAAGAGGAACTGGATGTTCGCGGCCTCACCGACGAAGGTGATCGAGCCCTGACCGATGTAGAACGGCTGATCTCCGGTGCCGTGCGCCCTGAACGTCACAGGCACAGCTTCGACCGGCTCCGCGTTGAGCACGCCGGAGCAGACGCCCTGGCCCAGGATCTGCTCCTGCTCGCGCGGGAAGTCGACGGGGTCGGGGCTGTTGTCGGCATGGACGGTCCCTGTCAGATTGCAGGTGCCGGTGAAGGTCTCGGTCGGTCCGTTGCCCGGCTCCTGGGCGATCGCGTGGGCGGGCACCAGCGCGAGCGCGGCCGCCGCGATCGAGACTCCGAGTCTCCCGGTCAGCTTCTTTCGCATCTGATTCCCCCTTGCCAGGGCACCGCGGTGCCCGATCACCATCGCCAAGCCGCTGGTGAACGTGTCTCCGGAGATGGCGAAGCTCAAACCCGGGCCGATCAGCGCGGGCTCGCGATAGGCGCTCTGCCGGCCGAGCCGTCGAGCGACGTCGACGATCTCCGGACCGGCCTCGAGCTCGTGCAGCCTGATCGCACACCCGTCACCGTGGGGCCGGCAGGTGCACCACTTCGAGCGCCGGATCGTCGATGCGCGCTTGGTCGGCGTCGCACGTCACGAGCGCGTGGCCTCGGGCGCTCGCCGTCGCGGCGATCCACAGGTCGTTGTCGGCGACGTTCCAGCCGTTCTGCCTGCTCAGCACCTTTAGGCGGGCCCATTCGTCGATGATCGTGAGGTCGAGCGGGATCTGAAGAAAGCCGGCGAGCCGGCGCTCCTCGCGTTCGACCCGGGCGGCTCCCCAGCCGGCGTTCAGGTACCCGTAGCGGGCCTCGGCCAAGGTGATGACGCTGATCGCGAGAATCGCGGCGTTGATCCGGTCGAGCGTCTGCTTCGGCCAATGCAAGAAGCGGTCGGGCTGCGCCGAGCGCTTTGCGCTCGCTCCGACGAAGCTCGTGTCGCAGATGAGCCGCTCCGGCGGCGACGTTGAGACACTCACTTGCTCAGGAGCGCGGCGAGGTAGGCGTCGTCCGTCTCGTCATCCCATTGGGGGTCCGAGAGGGCGTCCAGCCCCTGCGGCGCGTCGATCCCTTGACGAGCGAGCAGTTCGTCCTCATCGACGGGCGAGGGGGTGAAGAGCGAGGACTGCTCGACGTCCACCGGATCGATGCGCTCGATTGCCATAGAGCCGCGGAGCGGGCTGGTCAGCTTGCCGCTCCCCTCGACCCAGACGATGCGGTCGAGCAGGCTCTTGACGTGCTCTTCGAGCGCTTCGGGATACCTGCACGACCACTCGATGCCGCCCGCAGTTCGGATCCCGAGACGGTCCGGCTCGAGGTCCAGGAGGTGAAGCCTGCCCGAGACGGACCGCACTTCCTCGTCCGCGACGGCGTTGCGCGCCAGCGTCACACGGTCGAGCAGACCGCTGTTTACAACGATCGGCTCGGTGGCTGCGTCTCCGATCGCGATCGCCACTGAGCCGTCCGCCCCGACCGAGCGGCACGCCTTGCCGAGCGCATCGAGGACGGGCTCGGGCACCGATCGCTCGGCTGCGAGATCGTCAGCGAGCGCGCGAAGCGTCTCAAGCGACAGCGGCACTTCGCCTACCAGGAGCTGATTGTCGTCAGCGCTGACCAGCTGAGGTTCGATCGTTGCGATGCCGCTCCCGGTCTGGAATCCGATGAGCCGGAACGCCGTGACCGCCTCTGCGCGTCGATCGGGATGACCGGACTTCTTGGTGGGCTCGCCCCGGCCGGCACGGTCGTAGTCGCGCAGCGCGGCCAGGAAGCTTTCGATGAACGACTCGAAGTCGGACAGGCTGACGCCACGCTCGGCGCGAGCGCCCCGGATGGTGAGCGTGATCTGCGTTTTGGTCTCCTCGGTCATTGCTTCGTGATGTTGGGGGTGTCTGTGGCGTCTCCTATGGTCGCACGCCACCGAACGCCCGCCTCGACCAGCTCGCGTTCGTGCGCGATCGGGGCGTAGTCGGCGTAGGTCAGGGCCATCTTGTAGTCGCGGTGGCCCATCCATTCCTGAAGCGTGCGCATCGGGACGCCCGCGGCGGCCATGCGCGTGCCGAAGGTGTGGCGCAGGTCGTGGAAGCGGACGTCGCGGATGCCGGCGGTCCTCGCGGCTGCCTTGTAGCGCTTCAGGCGGCGACCTGGTGGTCAGCGATGCCGAGCGCAGCGAGGCGAGAGGGACGGACCGACCGGCAGGCCAGGCACCATCGGCGATCTCGCCACAGCGGCCCTGATCGCGTGCGTCGCGTCCGGGCTGTCGCGGCGTAGGCGGCTTTGCTAAGCCGCTTGCGGTCAGAGGTAGTCCCTGGCGATGCCGCTCACGTACAGCGCCTCGGCGTCGCCGGCGGCGCGAATCGCGTCGCGGACCGCCGCCTCCTTGAGGTCGAGGACGCGCGGCGTCCCGCCCTTGATCTCGGCGACCGACTCGATCCGATGGAACTCGGCGGCGTACTGCTCGGCGTAGTCGGCCAGGCCCCGCAGCTTCGAGAGCGCGTCCCCGAGATGGAAGCCGTGCGGGTCGACGATAGAGACGCGGACGCTGTGCTCGTCGCCGTGGAAGAACACGAAGTCGGGGCACATCCGCCGCCAGTTGCCCTTGCCGTCCTCGTAGGCGATCGCCAGCGAGTCCTCCGATGCGCGGCCCGGGTTGCGGTACCACGCCAGGAAGTCGGCGCGCGCCATCTCGGCTTCCAGGACGCGCCGCTCCCGAGCGTTGAGCGCGCCGATCGGGAACTCGCCGTTCTCCGCCGCCATGAGGTGTCCGGCTCTCGTCGGCAGCAGGTTGCCGTCGCCGTCCTCGGTCTCCTCTGCTCGCACGCGCGGGCGCAGGATCTCGATGCGCTGCGGCTCGCGTGACATGGCGATGACCTCGTCGTAGACGGCGCGTCGCTCGTCGGCAAGCCCCTTGATCGACACGCGGTACTCGTCGATCCACGACCTGGCGAGCGCGTCAGCGGCGCGATCGAGCTCTGCCTGGACGCCGTCGATCTTCGCGAGCGCGGCCACCCTGACGTGCGCGTCGAAGAGGCCGTCGTCGTCCTCGGTCGCGACGGCGACGTGGTCGGCGTACTTGCGCGCAACGTCGGGTGAGAGCACGCGGCCGGCTGACTTGAAGTCCGCCTCGACCGAGCGGTCGTCGGCGATCTCGGTGAACTTCTCGGGCGTTGCGGCACTGTCCGAGCCGACGGTCGCGACGAGCGTCTCGCCTTCGACCTCGAGGATCGCGTAGCTCGCCTCCTCGATCTTGTCCTTGTAGCGGGCGGCGAGTCCGTCGAGCACGCCGAACAACTCGCCGTAGGCGTCCTTGCGCGCGTGGGGCCGCAGCGCGTCACGGGAGAGCGCTTGCGCGAGCGCGCTGAGTCGCTTCACGGGCTTGGCTGCCTTCCGCGGCAGCGTCTGCGACGGGAGCCGGTCGAACGCCTCCCAGACGTGTGCCGGGATCGCGGCGTTGACCTGCATGTCGACGGCCGAGACGAGGACACGGCGACCACCGCCGCCGCCGGTCCCGCCGGTCCCGTCGTCCTCGTCCGCTCGCTTGCCGAGCAGCACCTCGGCGACATCGGTGGCGGTCTTGCGGTTGAAGTGCGGCAGCACGCACTCCACCGAGTTCAGACGGTCGTTGCCGGGAATGCGGCGGGCCAGCGGCGTGCGCACCATGCGCCCGAGCAGCTGCGTGATGTGGGTGTGGTCGCTCGCCGGCCGGAACGACACGAGCACCTCCGCGCGCGGGCAGTCCCACCCTGTCGAGATCGCGTCCTTGGCGAACAGCACCCGGATATGCGGACGGTCCTGCACAGTCTCCGGGCTCACGTACGGAATCACGTCGGCGCCGAGCTCGAGCGTCGTGTGCTCGCCGAACACGTGCGCGATCGCGTCGTGCGGAAGGTGGGGCCATGCATCGCGGATCGTGGCGAGCGCGGCAAGCAGCAGCTCGTCGGACGGCGTGTTGGGGACCTGGACGACGAGCAGCGGCGCCACCGGATCAACCGGCGGGTCCTGTGCCTCCGCGTACTCTCGCCACAGTGTCGTCGAGTCGACGACCTTCCTCGTGGCGCGCTTGAGCAGCACGGTGTCGAACCGTCCGGTCTCGGCCGGGAAGTCCAGGCGGATGTCGTCCTTCAACAAGCCGGACTCCTGCACGCGCGCGGGGTCGACGACCACCGACGCATATCGCGTGCGACCTTCGGCCTCCGCCATCGCGTCGTCGAACCGCTTTACGGTCGCCGAGATCCCCCACACGACGGGCACCGCAGGCAGGCCGTTCGCGCCATTGATCAGACGCTTCACCGTCGTCTGCTTCTCCGCCCGGTCCTGCCTGGACCGCGCCTTCATCCCTCGGTGCGCCTCGTCGAGGATCA
Organism: Solirubrobacterales bacterium; assembly: GCA_013813955.1. Lineage (GTDB taxonomy): Bacteria > Actinomycetota > Thermoleophilia > Solirubrobacterales > Solirubrobacteraceae > CADCVQ01. The sequence continues at coordinate 3,093 of JACCQW010000315.1, read as the reverse complement.
CGTAGAGCGTGAGGTGCTCGTCCCCGATCGTGTTGCGCAGCGTGTCCCAGAACGTGAACTGCCGCGCATCGGGTGGCGCGCTCGCGTCGAAGCCGTCGAGCTCGTCCTGCGGCGCCCCTTTCACGAGCAGCGAGTTCTTCGAGAGCTTCTGCGCGTTGAGGAAGTACACGCGGCCGGGATCGAGCTTCTCCTGGTTGAAGGTGTTCTCGATCACGACGAGGCGTGAGCCGGCGATCCGGTCGCTCGCCTCGATCAGCTTGAAGCGCGTCTGCTCGTTGAGCGACGGGTCGTCGGTGAACCAGAGCACGGCCGCGCTGGGCTCTGCCGCGAAGTCGTAGTCGCTGTCGCCGTCGAACAGTGCCTCGATGACCGCGGCGGCCATCACCGTCTTGCCGGCGCCCGTGGTGGCCGTCAACGAGAACGCCGATGGCTCTCTGTGCCGATGCCAGTCATCCCGAGCACGGACGAGACGATTGAGCACGTCGCCGACGGCATCGACTTGGTAGTCCTTGAGCCCGAACCGCATCCGCCGTCACTCCCGCCCGGTGTTGATCGTGAAGTTCGTGAGGTACGACGAGTAGAGCCGCACCGCCTCGACCCCTGCGGGCAGTTCCGAGCAGACCATCTGGAACGCTCGATCGTCGTCAGTCACGATGAACGCCGTCCGCACCCCAGCGGCGCCGTGCAGCGCCGCGAGGAACTCCCCGGAGCAGTCGGTATCGAAAAGGACTGCGTACGCATCGGCAACGGCGAAGTTGTCCGTCGGGGTCTCGATGCGGCTCCCGCGCGCGCCGGCCAGCAGCCAGAGCAGCGGCGCGACCGCCTCGAATGATCGGTGGTGCGCGACGGCCCGCGGCGCCTCGTAGGTCATCGTGAAGAACTCGACGTTCTCCTCGAAGCCGTCGGCCATCGGGAACTCGTCGACGAACTTGTACTCCCCACTGACCGGAGCGCCCTCCGGCGTCCGACCTGTGACCGCGGCGGTGATCCTCGGCTTGGTGATGTAGTCGCAGATACCGAGCGCCTCCCATTCGGAGTCGCCCGGACGAAGGCGTTTCTCGCGCAGCTCCTTCTGTTCCTCCGAGGACACTTCGTTGTTCGTCACGCAGATCGATCGACGGTGGCCATCGTCCTGCTTGTTCAGACGCATGACCGCGTGGGTCGTGGTGCCGGAGCCACCAAAGAAGTCGACAACGACGGCGTCGGGCTTGTCTCGCACGAAGAGGCGCAACACGTCCTCGACGGCGTAGAGCGCCTTCGGGAAGGGGAACTTGCGATCCGGAATCAGCTGTCGCAGCAGCGTCGTCCCGTACGCGCCTGCATCGTGGCTCTTCTCGCGCCAGGTAGTCGTTGGCCGCGATGCCTTCCCGGAGGGCAGCATCACGATCCAGGATCCGTCCTCTCTTCGCCCCTCCTTCACCAGCTCGCCCCGCTCGACCTTCCCGATTGAGGGGCCCGTCAGGTAGGAGAAGACGTACGGCTGCAGCTCCGACCCAGCGGTCTTCGACGCTCGAACGTACCCCTGCTCGAGAGCCTTCCTCAGGCTCGGACCCGTGAGCCCCCAGTTCATCTCCATGCCGTCCTGCTCGCGTATCGGGAACACGGCCACGCAACCCGGGGCGTCAGGCACGGAGTGCCGGTCGTCGTCGGGCGCAAGGGGGTCCCCAATCTTGGCAACGCGTCCAGTCTCGGTCTCGATGTAGATCGGATAGAACTGCGCCGGCCCGCCCTTGGTCGTTCCGCGCCGGGATTCGACGTCGGTGCGTCGGAGGTACCGCCAACGGACCTCGCGTGCATCGCCACCGGCAGTGACGTTGGGCACAGACGCGGCTCCGAAGAAGAGCACGAAGATGAACTCGTCCGTGCGCGAGAAGTACGTCGTGCGCGCCGTCCCTTTCGGGTTGATGACGGACGAAACCATCTGCAACTCCGCGTCCGGGAACGTCTGCTGAAGCAGCAGTCCGAGCCGCAGGTACTCGTTCTCGTCGATCGTGACGATGAGAACCGAGTCCTCGGGATTCAACAGTCGCCGCGCGAGCTTCAGCCGACGCTCCATGAACGCGAGCCACTTGGAGTGGCGATAGGCGTCGTCGGTGTCGACGTAGTCGTTGTTGTACTTCCACGACTTCTCGCGGTTGTTGTACGGAGGGTCCACGTAGATCGCGTCGACCTTGCCCTCGTGCGTGTAGAGCAAGAGCTGGAGCGCGTGGAAGTTCTCGGCGTTGATGACGGTGTGGAAGGGCTTGTCGCCGCCGCGCTCGACCTTGTCGGTCGACACGAGCCCCGGATAGATCGGGTCGCGGAATTCGGCGACGACGACGAGGTCCTCGACGGCGCGTTCGACCGGGCTGACCGCGGGCGCGATCGGCTCTGCCGGCACGAGCTTCGCCATGCTCACGCCGTCGTTGCGCGCAATGGCGACGACCTTCCAGAGGGTCCGCTCGACGCTACTGGGCGACTCGCCGCGAGGCGCGAGGAAGCGGACCTTGTCGCCCTTGCGGATCGGACGACCGTAGAGCTCGACGGTCTCCGGCGTGTGGCGCTCGAAGTTCAGCCCGAACTGGCGACGCTGGCTCAGCGCCTTGACCTCGTGCGCAAGGTCGGCAGCCAGCTGAGGGTCTTTCTGCCCGACCTGGCGGAGGAGATTGCTCAGGCGCGACACGCGGAGCCCCCCAATACAACCCTCGGCGCGAGCTCGCGCGTGAACTCGCCGGTCGTTCTTCCCCCGGTGCGCGCGCGTGTTCCTCGGGTCGTCGGCACGGTCCCGATCCTACGAGCGCCCGCGGATCGCAGCGCGCGACACCGCGCTTCGTTCGACAAATTGATGCCTCATTGATGCCTCGCGCACCGCCCGATCCCGGCGCGGGCGATCCTCGACACACAGAAGCCCCGCATCTGCGAGGCCTCCTGACAGGGTGAGCGAGGGGACTCGAACCCCCGACCGCCTGGACCACAACCAGGAGCTCTACCAGCTGAGCTACGCCCACCGTGCGGGGGTTGAATCTAGCAGCGGGTGGTACACCATCGCGCATGGCCTTCGCACTCGGTGATCCCGCCCCCGCCTTCTCGCTACCCGACACCGAGGGTGTCGAG
>JACCQW010000307.1 GCA_013813955.1 Solirubrobacterales bacterium | reverse complement strand
CTCGGGCACCGCCGCGCGGGCGCGGCCGGCGGCCTCCTCGGCGCGCGCACCCTCGCGAGAGCCGATCGTGACAGCGCTGCCGGCGCGAGCGAGGCGTACGGCCAGGCCGAAGCCGAGGGCGCCGGAGGCGCCGATGATGGAGACCGGCTCGGGCAAGCGGGGCGAGCATATCCGGACGCGATCGGCCGGTAGGGTGCGCCGCGATGCGACTGGAGGGACGGACGGCGTTCGTGACCGGCGGCGCCTCGGGGATCGGCGCGGCCACCGTCCGGCGCCTGGCCGCCGAGGGCGCGCGGGTCGCGCTTGGCGACCTCGACCTGGACGGCGCACGCCGCATGGCGGGCGAGGTCGACGGCTTCGCGTGCGTGCTGGACGTCGCCGACGTGGCCTCCACGACGGCCGCCGCCGTGGCGGTCCGCGAGGCGCTCGGACCGATCGAGATCCTCGTCAACAACGCGGGCAACGACCGCTTCGCCTTCTTCACCAACACGGACGAGGAGCTGTGGGACTTCGTCCTGGACGTCAACCTCAAGGGCACCCTGGCCATGACCCACGCCGTGCTCGCGGCGATGCACGAGCGCGGCGGCGGGGCGATCGTCAACGTGGCCAGCGAGGCCGGCCGTGTCGGCTCGCAGGGATCGGTGACCTACTCGGCGGCCAAGGCGGGGGTGATCGGCTTCACCAGGGCTATAGCGCGGGAGTCGGCCCGCTTCGGCGTGCGCTGCAACGCGGTGGCCCCCGGCCCGATCGAGACGCCGCTGCTGAACTCCGCGGAGGCTCAGCACGGCGACATCGGGGCGCGGCTGAAGCAGGGGATGATCGCCGCGACGGTCATGCGCCGCATCGGCACGCCCGACGAGGTGGCCGCCGCGATCGCCTACCTGGCCTCCGACGACGCCTCGTTCGTGACCGGCCAGACGCTGAACGTCAGCGGCGGCCTGTCGATGGGGTGAGGGCGTCCCTTGCTGCACCACGTCGCGAGCTTTCGCATCCGCTACCACGAGTGCGACCAACAGGGCCATGTGTTCAACGCGCACTACCTCGCGCTGTTCGACATGACGGTGACCGAGCTGTGGCGGGCGCACCTGGGCGGCTACGGGGCGATGGTCGCCGAGGGCACCGACATCGTGGTCGCCGAGGCGCACGTGCGCTACCTCGGGCCGGCGCACTTCGACGAGGTCATGGACGTCGCGGTGCAGGTCTGCGAGCCGGGCACCACGAGCATGCGCACCGAGTACCGCGTGTCGCGCGGCGAGGACCTCCTGGCCACGGGCTGGGTGCGCCACGTGTTCGTCGACGCCGCGGCCATGACCAAGCGCCCGATCCCGGATCGCATCCGCGCGGCGCTGCGCCCCGGCTGACGCCGGTAGCCTCCCGGCCCGGTCTGAGCGGACGACGGAGGCTGCGGTGGCGGAGATCAAGAAGGTCGGGGTGCTCGGTGCCGGGCTTATGGGCCACGCCATCGCCCAGGTGTCGGCGACCGCGGGCTACGACGTCGTGCTGCGCGAGGTCGACGACGACGCGCTGGGGCAGGGGCTCGGGCGCATCGAGAAGCAGCTCGCCCGCGCCGTCGAGAAGGGTCGCAGCACCCAGGAGGACTCCGACGCGATCCGCGGGCGCGTCCACGGCACCGTCGACTACTCAGACCTCGCCGACTGCGACCTCGTCGTGGAGGCGATCACCGAGTCCCTGGAGCGCAAGCTCGAGATGTGGCGCGCGGTCGACGCCGTCGTCAAGCCCGAGGCGGTGTTCGCGACCAACACGTCGTCGCTGTCGGTCGTCGACCAGGCCGCCGCGACCTCGCGCCCGGAGCGCTTCGTGGGCCTGCACTACTTCAGCCCGGCGCAGGTCATGAAGCTCGTGGAGGTCATCCGCGCGGTGACCACCGCCGACGAGGCCTTCGACACGGCGGTGGCCTTCGCGGAGTCCCAGGGGAAGCTCGCCGTCCCCACGCGCGACCGCTCCGGCTTCATCGTCAACCGCCTGCTGATCCCCTACATGCTCGACGCGATCCGCGCCTACGAGGAGGGCGTCGGGTCGATCGAGCAGATCGACGCGGCGATGAAGGCCGGCGCGGCGCACCCCATGGGGCCGCTGACGCTGTCTGACTTCATCGGCCTGGACATCCTCGCAGCGGCCGCCGACGCGCTGTACGAGGAGTTCCGCGAGCGGCGCTTCGCGCGCCCGCCGACGCTGCGCAAGATGCTCGCCGCCGGGTGGCTGGGCAAGAAGTCCGGCATGGGCTTCTATGACTACTCCGGCGAGGAGCCGGTGCGCAACCCGGGGATCTGACCCCTCCCCCAGCCACCCCGAGGCCGAATACCCCCTCCGGGCCATCGGGCCGCCGCTAGTTCTGTTCCAGCTCGGCGTCCAGCGCGGCCACGAGCGCGACGGCGAGCTCGAGGGTCGCCCGCAGCGCGGCGGGGTCCGCGCTCGCGGCGGCGGGGTCGCCTGCGCCC
>JACCQW010000300.1 GCA_013813955.1 Solirubrobacterales bacterium | reverse complement strand
GCTGACGCTGCTGGAGCGCGACCGTCCCGGCGGCGCCGGCGACGCCGAGCTCGCGAGCGCGCTGCGGGCCGGAATCCGGCGCGCGCAGGAGGAGGGCGCGCTGAGCGCCGCCCAGGCGGCTGGGCTGCTCATCGCGCTGAGCACGGGCGGCACCGATGTGCTCCTCGGCCTGCTGCTCGGGGCGGGCTGATGCGATCTGCGCGCCGCTGAAGCCTGCGCCCACCCATCGGTGGGTCGATCCTTCAGCCGCCGCCGCGCTCAGGCCGGCGAGGGCGCTCCGGCGCGCTCCCACGGGCGCATGAGCTTCAGCGCGCTGAGGATCGCGCGCGTCGCCGGCGAGCGGTTCAGCGTGTAGAAGTGGATGCCCGGCGCCCCGTTGGCGAGCAGGTCGGCGCACTGCAGCGTCGCGTAGGCGACGCCGAACTCGGCCACCGCGTCGGGCTCGTCGGCGCGCATCTCCAGCTGCTCGAGCAGCCTCGGCGGCAGCTCTGAGCCGCACAGCTCGGTGATGCGCCTGATCTGGCCCACGTTGGTGATCGGCATGATCCCCGGCACGATCGGGACCTCGATGCCGATCTCTCGTGCGCGCACGACGAACTCGTCGAAGCGCTCGTTCTCGAAGAACAGCTGGGTGATGAGAAAGCGCGCGCCCGCGTCGACCTTCTCCTTGAGGTAGCGCAGGTCGCTGTCGGCGTCGAGGGCGTGGATGTGCGTCTCGGGGAAGCAGGCGGCGCCGATCGCGAACTCGTACTCGGCGTCGATGAGCGCCACGAGCTCGCGCGAGTACTCCAGGCCGCCCTCGGTCTTTGTCCACACGTCGGCACCGCCGGGCGGGTCGCCGCGCAGCGCGAGCACGTTCTCCACGCCCAGCGCGCGCATCTCGTCCAGCGTGGAGCGAAGCCCCTCCACGGTCGCGTTGACGCAGGTGAAGTGCGCCATCGCCTCCAGGCCGAACTCGCGGTGGATGTGCGCGACGATCTCCAGCGTCTTGTCGCGCGTCGAGCCCCCCGCGCCGTAGGTGACCGAGACGAAGTCGGGCTGCAGCGGCCGCAGCTCCTCCAGGGCGCGGAACAGGTTGCGCTCCCCGTCGTCGCTCTTGGGCGGGAAGAACTCGAAGGAGAAGACCGGCTCGGCCTTCGTGGTGAAGATCTCGTCGATGCGCATGACGGCTACACGGTAGCCCAGCGCTCGGGTTCGGCGCCCTCGCGGCGGGCCCGCCCGGTCACCTCGAGGTGGCGCAGGTAGCACAGCGTCTCCGACAGCCACCAGTTGGCGTTCAGCGCCGTGATGGGCTCGCCGTAGGCCCATCCGACCGCGTCGTAGGCCGAGATCGGGCCGTGCTCGGCGAGCACGCGCGCGACGTTGCCCAGCCGCTCGGCGACCAGCGCGCGGTTGGCGTCGATGTGGGCCTGCACGTCGGTGAACGTGCGCCCGTGGCCGGCCAGGCACAGCCGCGCGTCGAGCGCCGCCACGGTGTCCAGCGAGGAGAGGAACTCGCCGACCGGATCGGGCGAGTAGCCGGCGTCGTAGTACAGCGAGACGCGGCCCAGCAGGTGGTCGCCGGAGATCAGCACGCGGCGCTCGGCCTCGAAGAGGCTGACGTGCGAGGGCGCATGGCCGGGGGTCTCGTGCACCGACCACGAGCCCAGGTCGGTGCGCACCTCCACGCCGGGCACGAGGTCGCGGTCGGGCTCGATCACGCGGGAGATGCCGGTGCCGCCCTTGGCGGCGGTCTCGGCGTAACGGCGCAGCGGCTCCTCGGGGACGCCGCTCTGGCGGGCGACCTCCAGGCGCCGGGCCAGCGCCTGCTCGGGGTCGGCGGCGCGCGCCGTCATGTGCGCGTGATCGGGGTGCATCCACAGCTCACAGCCCGTGGCGTCGACTATGTCGGCGGCCTGGCCGTAGTGATCGGAGTGCGCGTGGGTGCACACGACGAGGCGCACGTGCTCGAGCGCGAGGTTGACCTGGCCCATCGCGCGCTCGAGGTGCGCCAGCGAGCCCGGCTCGTGCATGCCGGTGTCGAAGAGCACGACCCCGTCGCCGGCCGCCACGGCCCAGGCGTTGCAGTGCGGCACGCCGGGCCAGGGCAGCGGCAGGCGCAGGCGCCACACGCCCGGCAGGACGCGCTCGCCGCGCCCCAGCTCACGTTTGCGGGTGGGTTGGGCCATCGAGATCGCGGACGATAGATTGCGGCCGATGGGCAAGCGCAACCGTGGCCGCGGACGGCTCTCCGCCGCGACCATCGACTACCGCGATGCCGAGGGCAACGTCCTGGTCCTGCGCGGCTCGATGAGCCCGCTCACGCGCCGCAAGTACGCCTCGGTCCTGCACGACCAGGGGCGCAGCACCGACGACTCCTGGCAGCGCGCGACCGAGTTCTTGTTCGAGCGGCTGGTCGAGCGCTGGATCGTCCACGAGGTGCCCACCGAGGGTCAGCAGGAGCTGCTGATGCGCTACCGGATCGCCACCACCGACGAGCGCCGCTGGATCCGCGACGTGCTGCGCGAGCACCTCGCCGAGCACTTCCCCGACGTGGAGGCGCCGTGAGCGCCCCGGCGGGGGCGCTGCCCGAGCGCCTGCTGCTGGGCTCCGGGCCCAGCCCGGTCCCAGAGCGCGTGCTGCAGGCGCTCGCGCTGCCGACGATCGGGCACATGGATCCCGCCTTCGCCGAGGTGATGGCCGAGACCGCGGAGCTCCTGCGCGAGGCTTTCGTCACGGCCAACGGCGCGACGCTGCCGATCTCGGGAACCGGGAGCGCGGGGATGGAGGCGCTCGTGGCGAACTTCGTCGACCCCGGCGACCGTGTCGTCTGCGGCGTGCACGGCCTGTTCGGAGAGCGCATGGCCGACGAGCTCGGCCGCGCCGGGGCCGAGGTCGTGCGCGTTGAGGCCGAGTGGGGCCGCGCGATCGCGCCCGAGCGCCTCGTGGCCGCCGCGCGCGAGGGCCTGGACGCGATGGTCGTCGTGCACGGCGAGACCTCCACCGGCGTGGCCCAGCCGCTGGAGGGCCTGTCCGACGCCTGCCGCGAGCACGACGCGCTGCTGCTCCTCGACTGCGTCACGTCGCTGGCCGGCCATCCGCTGCGCCTGGACGAGGCCGGCGTGGACGCCGCGTTCTCGGGCACCCAGAAGTGCCTGAACTGCCCGCCCGGGCTCGCGCCGTTCACCGCCGGGGAGCGCGCGCTGGCCAAGCTGGGCCGCCGCGAGCAGCCCGGCCGCTCGTGGTATTTCGATCTCTCGCTGGTCCTCGGCTACTGGAACGCCGGCGGCGGGCGTGCCTACCACCACACCGCGCCGATCAACCTCGTCTACGCACTGCGCGAGGCGCTGCGCATCGCGGTCGGCGACGAGTGGCTGGCCAGCCGCTGGGAGCGCCACCGCCGCGCCCACGCCGCGCTGAACGACGCGCTCGCGGTGCTGGGCTGCCGGCGTCTGGCGCCCGACGGTGAGCAGCTGCACCCGCTGCTCGCGGTCACACCGCCCGACGGCGCCGACGAGGCCGCGGTCCGCGGGGCGCTGCTCACCGACCACGGTATCGAGATCTCCGGCGGCCTTGGGCCATGGGCCGGGCGCCTGTGGCGGGTCGGCGTGATGGGCGCCGGCGCCGAGCAGGAGCCGCAGGCGCGGCTGGTCGGCGCCCTCGCCCAGGAGCTGCGCGTCGACGCCACCGACGCCCTCGCCGCCCTGGAGGATGGCTGGCGGGCGTGAACCCCGATCCGGCCCGCTTCGCCGAACTGCTGGTGGGCTACTGCCTGCAGGCGCGCGAGGGCCAAGAGGTGCTCGTGCGCTCGACGACGCTCGCCGAGCCGCTGCTGCTCGAGCTGCAGCGCGCGATCCTCGCCCGCGACGCCTGGCCACTGCTGCGCGTCGAGCTGCCCGGCGCCACCGCCGCCTTCCATCGCCACGCGCGCGACCGTCATCTGGACGCCTATCCCGAGGTCGCCTTCGCCGAGGTCAAGAAGGCCCACGCCAGCCTGGCGATCCAGGCGCCGGAGAACACCCGCGCGCTGACCGGCATCGACCCCGAGCGCCTGGCGCGCGCGGCGCGCGCGCGCCGTCCCCTGCGCGAGCAGGCGCTGCGCAAGCGCTGGTGCTCGACGCTGTGGCCGACCCAGGCCCTCGCCCAGCAGGCGGGCATGGACCTCGACGCCTTCCGCGCGTTCGTCGCGCGGGCGCTGTTTCTCGACCAGCCCGACCCGGTGCGCTCGTGGGGGGAGCTGCGCGCCTTCCAGGAAACGCTCATCGAGCGTCTGAGCGGCGCGCGCGAGCTGCGCATCGAGGCCGAGGGGACCGATCTGACGCTGGGCGTCAAGGGGCGCACGTGGGTGAACTCCGACGGACGGCGCAACATGCCAAGCGGCGAGGTCTTCACCGGCCCGCTGGAGCGCAGCGCCAACGGGCGCATCCGCTTCGGCGTGCCCTCCTCTCCGGCCGGGACCGACGTGGCCGGCGTCGAGCTCGAGCTGCGCGACGGCGAGGTCGTCGGCGCGACGGCCGAGCGCGGCGAGGCCTACCTGCAACACGCGCTGGCCACCGACGACGGCGCACGCCGCCTCGGCGAGATCGGCATCGGGACGAACTTCGGCATCGACCGGGCGGTCGGCGCGATCCTCTTCGACGAGAAGATCGGCGGCACCGTGCACCTCGCGCTCGGGCGCTCCTATCCCGAGACCGGCGCCACGAACGAGTCCGCCCTGCATTGGGACCTGATCTGCGACCTGCGGGCGGGCGGGCGGATCACCGCCGACGGCGAGCTCATCCAGGAGGACGGGGAGTTCATCGCGCCCCGGTAGGGCGTTCGTACACCCGTTCACGCTTCCGCGCGCGATCGAGCTGCGCTGGAAGCCCTGACGGGCCCCGAGTCCGTACCGTTGGGGCGGTGACCCGCAAGACCAAGATCGTGGCCACGATCGGGCCCGCATCGCGCGATCCCGAGACGCTCGTGCGGATGGTCGAGGCGGGGATGGATGTCGCGCGGCTGAACTTCTCCCACGGCAACGCCGAAGAGCACGCCGAGACCGCGCGGCGCGTGCGCGACGCGGCGGACCGCGCCGGGCGCGCCGTGGCGATCATGCAGGACCTGCCGGGGCCGAAGCTGCGGATCGGCCCGCTCGGCGACGACGTGGTGGAGCTGGGCGTCGGCGATCACGTGACCTTCGCCTGCGGCATGGACGGCGAGGGCACCGCCGAGCGCATGACCGTGTCGCATCCCGACCTCGCCGGGGCGCTGGCCCCGCAGGAGGTCATGTACCTCGCCGACGGCTCCGTGCGCCTGCGCGTGCTGGCCGTGCGCCCGGACGAGCGCGAGATCGATGCCGAGGTCGAGATCGGCGGCGCGGTCGCCTCCCGGCAGGGCCTGAACATCCCCGGCGCGTCGGACCAGCTGCCCTCCGTGCCCGAGGAGGACCTCGAGCACCTGCGCCGCGGCGAGCGCATCGGGGTGGACATGGTCGCGCTGTCGTTCGTTCGCAGCCCCGAGGACATCGCGCTCGTGCGCGACCACACGCGCCTGCCGCTCATCGCCAAGATCGAGAAGCCTCAGGCCGTCGAGTGCGCGGGCGAGATCGTCCGCGCGGCGGACTGCATCATGGTCGCGCGGGGCGACCTGGGCATCGAGCTGCCGATCGAGCAGGTCCCGATGGTGCAGAAGCGCCTGCTCGCGCTGGCCGGCGAGCATGCCCGCCCGTCGATCACCGCCACCCAGATGCTCGACTCGATGGTCGCCTCCTCGCGCCCGACGCGCGCCGAGGTGGCCGACGTGGCCAACGCGATCCTCGACGGCACCGACGCCGTGATGCTCTCCCAGGAGACGGCGGTCGGCGCCCACCCGGTCGGGGCGGTCGCGATGATGGCGGCGATCGCGCGGTTCACCGAGCAGGGCGCGCCGTACGCCCGCTGGAACGAGGAGCGCGTGCACCGCGACACGCGTGACCCCTCCTACACCGTTGCCTACAGCGCGTGCCTGGCGGCCCGCGAGCTCGAGCTCGACGCGCTGGTCATCCCAACACTCTCGGGCCGCTCGGCACGCCTGGTCTCCGCCCACCGGCCGACCGTGCCCATCTTCGCCCTGTCGCCGGGCCGCGAGACCGTGCGCCGCTGCGGGCTGATGTGGGGCGTGCAGGCGGCGTCGATGGCCCGCCACGAGGTCACCGAGACGCTCATCCGCGACGCCTGCCGCCGCGTGATCGAGCTCGGCTGGCTGACGCGCGGCCAGCGCGTCGGCATCACCGCCGGGCTGCCCAGCGGCCGGCCCGGGACCACGTCCCTGCTCCAGGTCCAAGAACTGTGAGAGCGCCGCGAAACCTCTCCGCGCAGCTTCGTCGGCGAGGTCCACGGCTATGGCAAGCTGGGAGAGCCGTCGGCCCGGCGCCCGAGCGCGCGCTGCGCCGCCACGTCGCGGCGC
>JACCQW010000107.1 GCA_013813955.1 Solirubrobacterales bacterium | reverse complement strand
GGCAACCACTCCCGCACATCGGGCGGCATCAGAAACGACTGCTCACGATCACACGCGACAAAGCGCTGAGGCATCACCGAATGGTCTTAAACCCGCCGGACGTCACCCCGACTTACGCGACAGCCTCGACGAGAAGCGAGAGCCGCGTCTGATCAGTCCGGTCGCTGAAGTCCGCGACGCCGATCAGTGCGGTCTCGGCCCTCCGTGAGGGTTCCCGCGCCTCCGACGGGCAATCGAATGAGCTGGCTGACCCTCGGAGCGTCACCCCGAGAGACGAAGCGGGCCCCCGCTACTACGGAAGCCCCCTCTCGCCAGGGGGCTTTCGTGCTTCTGGGGCGGTCCGAGGCTGAGCCCGCGGGGCATCAATCGGGCATCAATGGGGTTCCGTTCCCACTCTAGGAGTTCGGTCGGCTCGCCCGCACTAGCTCTGCTGTGCAGTCGCCCGGACGTGAGATCGTTGAGACCGCACAAAGTGGCCGCAGCCGTCACGGTTCTCGGTTCGAGTTCGCGGGCGGGCTTGGCGGTCAGGATCGCTTGCGTGCCGTGAACGTCACTGTGGCCCGGCACCGCAGGCCGCTCGCGCCCACGATTGACGTGGCGACGCGCCCCGTCACGCGAGAACCGTTGGCGGCGAAGCTCCCGGTGACCCGCTGGCGCTCGGTATGGCGCTGGTTGAAGCCCCGGACCGGCGCGAGGTTTCGATAGGTCTTGAAGTACTCGAACGTCCCGTTCTCGCGGATCGTGGGCCGCTTGTCTCGGAGGATGGTCTGCGTTGCCTTGCTGGGGCCCCTGTTGGAGGTTGTCCCGTCCGTCGTGGAACTTCGCGGCGGCGGTCCGGCTGTGATGGTCAGACGGTCGCGAGCGTAGCGGCCTCCTTGATGGTCGTGTTGTGGACGGCGGCGCGGTGGACGGCGAGGTCGTGTTCGACGGCGACGGCGAGCTTGGCGAGGTCGCTGTAGCCGATGATCTTGCGGAACTGCTGCTCGGCTTCGAGCATCCCGGCGGCCGTCCACCGCAGGCACATGTCGCCGGACTGCCAGCGCTTGACGTTGCGGGAGGTGCGGCGAACGATCTCGATCATCGACTCGATCGGGTTGGTGCTCTGAAGCGTGCCCTTCAGCCGGCCGCGGATCCCGAGGCGGGTGAGCGTGAGGGTCTCCTCGAGCCCTTCGCGCAGCGACGCCGCGGCGCCGGGATGGCTGTGGTCGAGCTCGTCGGCGAGCGCTCGCAGGCCGTCAAGCGCGAGCGCGTGGTTGTCGCTGGCCCACGCGCGGCGCAGCCGTGCCTTGACCTGGGGCTGGTCGCGCTCGGGCAGGTGGTCCAGGACGTTGCGTTCCTTGTGGCGGATGCAGCGCTGCACCGCGACCGGCCCGAACACCTCGGCCACCGCGGAGCGCAGCGCCTTGCCGCCGTCGAGCACGACGAGCACGCCCTGCTCGCAGTCCAGGCCGCGGTGCACGAGGTCGGCCAGGAGGTGCACGGTGACGGTCTTGTTCTCCGTCGAGCCGTCCCACAGCCCGAGCGGGACCTTGGTCCCGTCGGTCGTGACGCCCAGCGCCACGACGCAGCAGCGGCCCTTCAGCTCGATCCCGTCGAGCATCAACGCCGCGAGGCGAACGTCGGCCAGCGAGCGGCTCATCAGCGCGTCAAGGTGCTCGCGGGTGCGCCCGACGAACTCGCGCGACACCGCCGACTTCGAGGCCGAGCGTTCGGCGGCGAGCACCTCCTCGCCGACCGGCTCACGCGTGCGCGAGAATCTCCGGCAGCTCACGCCGGCCAGCATCTGCTCGAGCACAACGCGGGTCAGCGGGTCGCGATCGGCGAAGTGCGCATACGTCGCAAGCCCCACCTCGCGCTCGCCGTCGACGGTCCGCGCCCGCGGGCGCTGCACTGCGACACGCCGGCCGCCCAACGTGACCTCGCCAGCCTCATGGCCATGACGCACTGCGCTGCGGTCGGGGTTCTTGGCGTGCTTCGCCCCGACGACCTCGTCGAGCTCGGTCTCCATCATCTCGGCGAGCACGCCGAGCCCGACGCCGACGCTCAACGCCAGCAGCCCGTCCTTGGCGGCGTTGACCAACTCGCCAAGCGCTTCCTGCACGCTCCGCGGCAACGCCAGCTCGGCGCTGGCGACCTGCTCCTGCTCTACGGTCCTCACGGCGGTTCTCCTGTCCTCGGTGGACTTGTTCGCACTCGCCACGCTCGCAACGCGAGCGGACGAGGCGGGAGGACCGCCACCTACGAACTTCTACGAGCTACGGGACAACCTCCCCTGTTGCACCGCAGCACCTGGTTGAACTCGAGCTGAAGTCCCTTGGTGTCCGTGGTCACCCGCGCGCTGAGCGCGCGATCCTGCGAGGTCATACCGCGGTACTTCGCGCCTGCCGGCGGTCGGGCGGCGAGCGCCGGAACCGCCACGAGCAGCACTGCCGCAACCGCCAGCAGCGAGCTTGTGCGCATCGCCCGCGACGGCCGCGGGCCCTCCCGGTAAAACTGCCCATAGGCCGTGAGCCCAGCG
>JACCQW010000281.1 GCA_013813955.1 Solirubrobacterales bacterium | reverse complement strand
CAGCGCCGCGACGTGGCGCAGCTGGGCGTCGTCGCCGAGCACCGCGACTGCGCGAGCGACGCCCGCCGCATCGTCGGACAGCCGCATGAGGCGCACGGCGACCGCGCGCAGCACGGCCTCGGGGGCGAGCGTCCCGATCCTGGCCGCGTTGGCCTGCGTGGGCTCCCAGCCCTCGCCCTCGACGGCACGGACGAGCTCCTCGAGCAGGAACGGGTTGCCCTCGGTCATCCGCCAGCAGGCCGCGGCGAACTCGTCGTCGCCGCCGGGCAGGGCGGCACCGACGATCGACTGTGCCGCCCCGAGCGACAGCGGGCCGGGGCGCAGGCGCCGCGACGCGCCGTGCGCCGCGAGCTGGCCGAGCAGGTCGTCGGGCGCGCCCGGCTCGCCGAGGCGACGGCCGGCGATGATCGTCACCCCCATCTCGTCCAGGCGCTGGCACAGGTACAGCAGGAGCCGCAGCGACGGCCGGTCGGCCCAGTGTGCGTCGTCGACGGCGATGAGCACGGGGCCTGCCTCGGCGAGGTTCGACAGCAGCCAGAACAGCCCGTGCATGACCGGGTAGGAGCGCTCGTCTGACTCGTCGCCGCCCCAGCTCGTCGGGCGCTCGAGCAGCGGCGCGGCCAGCTCGGCGGACCCTCCGAGCAGTTGGTCGCGCCGCTCGTCGTCGGCGCCGGTCAGCAGCGGCTCGAAGAGCTGCAGCGCGATCCCGAAGGCGAAGTCGCTCTCGAGCTCCGATGCGCGGGCCCGCAGCACGGACGCGCCCTGGTCGCGGGCCTCGGCGACAGCGGCGTCCAGCAGCCGCGACTTGCCGATCCCGGCGTGCCCCTCGATCAGGACGAGCTGCCCGTTGGCCCCGCGGGCGGCCGCCAGGGCGTCACGCAGTGCCCGCAGCTCCTCGTCGCGCTCCAGCAGAGCCAATGGTCGTGTGGCGACTCGCGCGCGCTTGCTCAAAGCTGGGGAGCCTCCTCATCGGCTCGGCCCTGGGACCTCCCGGTGCAGCCTACCGGCGCCGCCCACCCGACGATCGGGTCAGGCGACGGGCGCCGTCAGGATCGCGGCGGCGCCCACTGGGCCTCGGCCAGGTCGCCTGCCGGCATGCCGGCGGGCGTCTCGACCTCCGGCGTGTCGCGCAGGTACCACTCCGCGTCGAGCGCCGCCTGACAGCCCGAGCCCGCGGCGGTGACCGCCTGGCGGTATGTGTGGTCGACGAGGTCGCCGGCGGCGAAGACCCCCGGCAGCTTGGTGCGCGTCGAGCGCCCCTCGGTGATCACGTAGCCCTCGTCGTCGGTGTCCAGGAGCTCGGCGACGAGACCCGACTGCGGCTCGTGGCCGATCGCGATGAAGGCGCCGGACATCGGCAGGTCGCGCTCCTCGCCGCTCTCGGCGTGGCGCACGCGCGCGTGGCCCAGGGCGCCATCCTCGCCGGCGAGGAACTCGTCGACGACGTAGGGCGTCAGCCACTCGATGTTCTCAAGGGAGCGGGCGCGCTCGAGCATGATCTTCGACGCCCGGAACTCGTCGCGGCGGTGCACGATCGTGACCTTGGAGGCGAACTTGGCCAGGAAGATGGCCTCCTCCATCGCGCTGTCGCCGCCGCCGACGATGATCGTCTCCTTGTCGCGGAAGAACGCGGCGTCACACGTGGCGCAGTAGCTCACGCCGCGGCCGCCTAGCTCCTCTTCGCCCGAGACGCCGATCTTCTTGTGCTCGGCGCCCATCGCGAGGATGACAGTCCGGGCGCGGTACGCGTCGTCTCCGACGTGGACCTCGTGCAGCCCGCCGGGCTCGGCCGCGAGCTTGACCTCGGAGGCCTGGTCGGTGACGAACCGCGTCCCGAAGCGCTCGGCCTGGTCGCGGAAGGCCTGCATCATCTCCGGGCCCATGATGCCGGCCGGAAAGCCGGGGTAGTTCTCGACGTCGGTGGTCTGCTGCAGCAGGCCGCCCCACATGAAGCCCTCGATCACGAGCGGCTGCAGGTTGGCGCGCGAGGTGTACAGCGCTGCGGTGTAGCCCGCCGGGCCGGACCCGACGATCACCACGTTCTCGATGCGGTCTTGGATAGTCACTTCAGAAAGTATAGTGCGCCGCGTCGAGGAAGGGATCCCCGCCGGTCCGCTAGGCGCGCGCGACCGCTGAGACCTCACCGCACTGCACCCGGTCCTCGCGCCAGCGCGAGACGGTGCGCCGCAGCTGGAAGTAGGCGATCGCGCCCGGGATGGTGGGCAGCCAGAACGCGAACGCCCGGTAGACCAGCACGGCCACGGTCGCCAGCCCGAAGTCCACGCCGAACGCGGCGAAGGCGCCGATCATGCCGCCGTCCACCCCTCCGATCCCACCGGGCAACGGCAGCAGGTTGCCCAGGAAGCCGACGAAGTAGGCCATGATGATGACGGGCCACTCGGGCGCCTCGCCGAACGCGTGGAAGGCAGCCCACAGAACCGCGATGTTGAACCCCCAGTAGGCCAGTGCGCCCAGCAGCGCGGGGTCGCGCGAGCGCGCGTGACCGATCGCCTCGCGGATGCCCGCCGAGGTCGATGCCGGCGCGTTGGCCGCACGCTGGGCGATGCGCGCCAGCCGGCCCCCGCGGCGCGCGGTGTCCTCCAGGCGCCGCTGCAGGTCGGGCGGTACTCGCGACAGCCCGAAGGCGACGCCGAAGCACCCCAGGCCGAAGATCGCCGGGACCAGGGTGATCTCCCACGGCCCCGGGCCGGGCAGCAGGCCGAGGTACAGGCCGAAGCCCACGACCACCAGCGCGGCCGCGTAGACGACGTAGGTCAGCACGAGGAAGGCCAGGGTCCTGTCGGCCACCGTGCGGCGCGCCATCCCCGAGCGGCGCAGCGCCCACGCGGTGAGCGCGATCCCGCCCGCGCCGCCGGCGGCGAACAGCCGCGTCGCGGCGAGGCCGGCCATCGTGATCTGATAGCTCGCCGCCACGTCGATGCGCGAGCCCGCGCGCACGAACACGCTCTGAAAGAGCAGCACGTAGCCGCCGAAGGACAGGACGGTGAACACGAACGCCCCGGCGAGCCACCACACGTCGCCCTCGTGGATGCGGTTCCACGTGCCTTCCAGGCCGGCGATCTGCGGCAGCACGAAGTACAAAAAGGCGATCGCGGTGACGACGAAGAAGCAGAAGAGCAGCAGGCTCCTGCGCGTCACGTGGACACGGGGCATCGCCTCGTCGAGGTCGTCGTGATCCTCGCCGGGCTGGGGCGGGTCGACCTCTTCGGGCTTGACCGTCGTGTCCATGGCGTCTGTGTCCGTGCGGGCGCAGCCGAGTATAGGTCCGGGGCAGGACCGGTCCGATGTGCGCCCGCCCGTCACGTGACGTGACGTGGAGATGGTAGGCGCGCACACACGCTACGGCCTCGCGGTCGGCGGGATCCGCCGGCCCGCCCGGTCAGCCGGGGGCCGCGGGCGAGGAGGGGCCGCGCAGGCCGGCCCGGCTCGCGGCGGGGGGGGGGGGGGGGGGGG
>JACCQW010000266.1 GCA_013813955.1 Solirubrobacterales bacterium | reverse complement strand
GGTCCACGCCCTGCTCGTGCGCCACGCGCCGCGCCACCGGCGAGGCCCTGATGCGCCGGTTGTCGCCCGTCGCCCGGACGCGCTCGGGCGCAGGCTCTCGAGGCTCGGGCCCGGGCTCTGCGCGCTCGGGCTCGTCGGGCGCGACCTCGTTCGCGGGCTCCTCCTCCTCCGCCTCCTCCTCCGTCGCGGCGGGCGGCGCCTCGCCGGCCTCACCCAGCCGCGCGATGACCGTCCCGATCGGATGCGTCTCGCCCTCCTGCGCGACGATGCTCAGCACACCGCCGGCGTCGGACTCGTAGGTCATGGTCGCCTTGTCGGTCTCGATCTCCGCGAGCTCGTCCCCGCGCTTCACCTCGTCGCCGTCGGCCTTCAGCCACTTGAGGATCGTGCCCTCCTCCATGGAGTCCGACAGGCGGGGCATGACGACCTCGCTCATGCTCAGAGGTCCCGGAAGGTGGCGAGCACCGCGTCGACGACCTGCGGCTCGTGGGGGAAGGCGATCTGCTCCAACGGCTTGGAGTAGGGCATCGGCACGTCGGCGCCGGTCACCCGCATGACCGGCGCGTCGAGATCGTCGAAGGCCTGCTCCTGCACGAGCGCAGCGAGGTTCGCGCCGACGCCGCCGTGCGGCCACCCCTCCTCGACGATCACGCAGCGGTTCGTCTTGCGCACGGATGCGAGGATCTTGTCCAGATCGAGCGGGCGCAGCGTGCGAGGATCGATGACCTCGGCCTCGATCTCGTGCTCCTCGGCCAGCACCGTGGCCGCCCGCTGCGACGTCAGCGCCATGCGCGAGATGCCGACGATCGTCACGTCGCCGCCCTCGCGGCGGATCGCCGCCTCGCCGAAGCGCAGCGTGCAGTCGTCGTCGTCGGGGACGTCGCCGCGCTGGCCGTAGAGGTACTCGTGCTCGATGAACACGACGGGGTTGTCGTCGCGGATCGCCGCCTTCAGCAGTCCCTTGGCGTCCGCCGCGGTGGTGGGTACCGCGACGAGCAGGCCCGGCACGTGCAGGAACAGCGCCTCGAAGGAGTGCGAATGCGTTGGCCCGAGCTGGTGGCCGGCGCCCTGGGGCATCCGGACGACCAGTGGCACCTTCACCTGGCCGCCGAACATGTAGTGGATCGCCGCCGCGTGGTTGACGATCTGGTCCATCGCAAGCAGCGAGAAGTTGATCGTCATGAGCTCGACGACGGGCCGCAGCCCGGTCATCGCCGCCCCCACGCCCATGCCCACGATCGTGTTCTCGGAGATCGGCGTGTCGCGGACGCGTTTCTCCCCGAACTCCTCCAGTAGGCCGGCGGTGACCTTGAACGCGCCGTTGAAGACGCCGATGTCCTCGCCCATCAGCATCACGTTCTCGTCGCGCGCCATCTCCTCGCGCAGGGCGGCGTTCAGCGCTTCGCGGTAGCGCAGGACCGCCATCAGTCGGCCTCGTCCTGCGCTGCGTCGGCGGGCTTGTCGCCGGCGGACTCCGGCGCGGCCTGCTCGACGGCCTGCTCGTAGGCTCCCCCCGCGGGAAGCCGAGCGCCGCCCATGGCGCGCTCGTCCTCGCCGCGGTGGGGAGTCGGCGTGCGCTCGTCGACGGAGTACCAGCCCTGGACCTGCTCGCCGAGGACGTAGACGTCGTCGTACAGCGAGTCCGGCGCCGGGTGCTCGGAGGCGTCGGCGAACGCGACGGCGGCGTCGACGCGCTGCACGGCCTGAGCATCGATGCGCAGGCGCTCGTCCTCCTCCAGGACGCCCTCGGCGACGAGCCGGTCGCCGAAGACCTCGATCGGGTCGCGCTTGCGCCACTCCTCGACCTGGTCCTTGGTGCGGTACTCCTCGGGGTCGGCCATCGAATGGCCGCGGAAGCGATAGGTGACGGCTTCGACGAGCACCGGCCGGCGCTCCTCGCGCGCGATCCGCAGCGCCTCGCAGGTCACGGTGTGGGTGTCGAGCACGTCCATGCCGTCACAGCGCATCCCGGGCACGCCGAAGCCCTCGCCCTTGCGCTGCAGGTCGGTGACCGCCGAATGGCGCTCCAGCGACGTGCCCATGCCGAACTGGTTGTTGGTGACCATGAACACGACGGGCAGCCTCCACAGCGCCGCGAGGTTCATCGTCTCCCCGAAGGTGCCCTGGTTGGACGCGCCGTCGCCGAACTGGCACAGCGTGACCTCGTCGAGGCCGCGATAGTCGGAGGCGAGCGCCATGCCGGCGGCGATCGGCAGGTTGCCGCCCACGATCCCGTAGCCGCCCATGAAGCGCCTGGAGAGGTCGAACATGTGCATCGATCCGCCGCGGCCCTTCGAGCACCCGTCGACGCGGCCGAACAGCTCGGCCATGACGGCGTCGGGGGACGTGCCGCGCACGATCGCGTGGCCGTGCGAACGGTACGTCGAGATGAGGTAGTCGTCGTCGCGCAGGGCGCGCGCGGAACCCACGATCGTCGCCTCCTCGCCGATCGACAGGTGCAGGAAGCCGCCCACCTTGGCCTTGGCGTACATCTCGCCGGCGCGCTCCTCGAAGCGCCGGATGAGGACCATCGTGGCCAGCCACTCGCGGGCGACGTCGGGCTGCGGGAGCTTCGCCTCGGCGGGGGGATCGGCGAGTGGTTTGGCCATCGC
Organism: Solirubrobacterales bacterium; assembly: GCA_013813955.1. Taxonomy (GTDB): domain Bacteria; phylum Actinomycetota; class Thermoleophilia; order Solirubrobacterales; family Solirubrobacteraceae; genus CADCVQ01. The sequence goes on along the minus strand of JACCQW010000266.1, from coordinate 1,207 downwards.
GCATCAGCGTATCGGCACCGCGTTCGCCCGCTCAGCGACGGCGGCTGCGTGGTCGGTTGTCGACCTGAGGGCCCCCGCGCCGCTCGAGGCCGCCCTCGCGCTGACCTACGGGCCGCTCGTCTCGCTCCTCGTCTAGCGCCTCGCGCGCGTGGCGGAGACGAGGTAGGCCGCGGCCGAGTAGCCGGTCACTTCGCGGGGCCGTGGATCACCTCCAGCTCGGCGAGGTCGATCAGGTCCTTCGGGCGTCCGGCGGCGCGCTTCATGGCTCGGACGGCATCGAGGGAGGCGACGCTGACGTCCACATTCTCGACGCGGACCGTCACCCGATCCATCGCCAGGTACGACGGGATGCCGTCCGTGGCGTTCAGGAGGTGAACCTCGCCGTACCGCGTCGCGATGCGGACGTTGATGGGGCGTGCGAGCACCTCCGGGGTCCACGTCACCGCCTCGTCGCCGATCGGTTCGGCCTCGAGGTCGATGAGGGCCGCGGCGAGGCGCTGGGCCGCCCGCCATGTGCGATCGGTGACGAGATCGAGGTCGCGCGTCGCCCGCACGACCTTGTGCGCGGCGACGGCGAAGCCGCCGACGACGACGTAGGGCACCGTGTGGTGGGCGAGGACGCGAAGGATCGCCAGCGGGTCGAAGCCCGGCTCACTCGCCATCGCGCGGGCCGCCGGCGAACGCCACCGCGGCACGCGACAGCGCGATCGCTGCCGCCAGGCATTCCGCGGCGGTCATCCGCCGGTGCTCGGCGATGGCACGCGAATCGTTCCACGTGGACTGACCCGGCGGGGAATGCGGCACGGTGCTCATCCATCAAGGGTACGCCGCGCGGCGGGCGGACGGTCAGGCCTCCCCCCAGCGCTCGAGGAACCCTTCCTCGTCGAGGCGGGCGAGGTCCTCGCGGACGGCGCTCGCCCGGCGTGCGGCCTCGCGCGCGTCTAGGTCCCAGAAGAGGACGACCTCGCCCGAGGCGACGTCGACGATCTCCAGATGATCGACGCGGCCGGGGTCCAGGCGGGCGGGCAGCCGGCCCGAGCGCGTGTACAACAGCCGGTAGGAGCGACCGGCCCTCATTCGGCCAGCGCGCAGGCGGCGGCATCGAGCGCGCCGTCGCCGTGGAAGACCTCGGTCCCCGACCACACCGCCGGGACCGACACGACGCCGCGCGCGGCGGCCTCCCCGGTCGCCGCGGTCAGCGCGGCGC
>JACCQW010000251.1 GCA_013813955.1 Solirubrobacterales bacterium | reverse complement strand
CCTGCGAGGCGTGCCGGCCGGCGCCGTGCCGTTGACGGCGGCCCCCCCGCCGGCGCCGCGGCCGAGGCCCGTGGCCGGTGGCCCGATGACCTTCACGTCGAACTTACGCCCGCTGACCTCGACCGTGTAGGTCTGCTCGACGGTCTCCTCGCCCTCCCGGGGCTCGGGACCGGCCCCACCGACCCCCTCCCCGAAGCTCAGCGTCGCCAGCCACTCCGCGTCCTCCAGCAGCTCGCGGCAGGTCGAGCCCGCGGCCCACTGCTCGGTGGCCAGCAGCGCCCTGTGGAAGGGGATGAGGGTCTTGATGCCCTCGATCTCGTACTCGTCCAGCGCGCGCAGCATGCGCCGCGTGGCCTGCTCGCGGTCGGCGTCCCAGACGATGAGCTTGGAGATCATCGGGTCGTACATCGGGGAGATCTCGCTGCCCGCGCGCACGCCGGAGTCCACGCGCACGCCCGGGCCGGACGGCTCGACGTAGGAGCCGATGCGCCCGGGGGCGGGGGCAAACTTCTTCGAGGCGTCCTCGGCGTTGATGCGGCACTCGATCGCGTGCCCGCGCAGCCGGACGTCGGCCTGGGAGACCGACAGCGGCTCGCCGGCGGCGGCGCGGATGCCCTCCTTGACGATGTCCACGCCCGTGGTCATCTCCGTCACGCAGTGCTCGACCTGCACGCGCGTGTTCATCTCCAGGAAGAAGTACTCGCTGGTGTCGGCCGCCAGCAGGCCCTCGATCGTCCCCGCGCCGCGGTAGCCGACCGCCTCGGCGGCGTCCACGGCGATCTTCCCGATCCGCTCGCGCATCTGCTCGTCGACGACCCACGCGGGCGCCGGCGACTCCTCGATGACCTTCTGGTGGCGGCGCTGGATCGAGCAGTCGCGCTCGCCGAGGTGGATCGTGTTGCCGTGCCCGTCGGCGAGGACCTGGACCTCGACGTGGCGCGGGTCGGTCAGGTAGCGCTCGAGGTAGACCGTCGCGTCGGAGAAGAACCGCTCGCCCTCGCGCGCGGCGCCCTCGAAGGCCGCCTGGAGCTCGGAGGCCTGCAACGCGACGCGAAAGCCCTTGCCGCCGCCGCCGCCGGCGGCCTTGACGGCCACCGGGTAGCCGATGTCCTTGTCGATGATCGCGCGCGCGTCGTCGACCGTCGCGACCGGCTCGGTGGTGCCCGGGACGATCGGCACGCCTGCCGCCTGCATCAGCTCGCGCGCCCTGGTCTTCGAGCCCATCGCGTCGATCGCGCTCGCGGGCGGGCCGATGAACACGACACCGGCCTCCTCGCAGGCGCGCGCGAACGGGGCGTTCTCGGCCAGGAAGCCGTAGCCGGGGTGGACCGCCTCGGCGCCTGACCCCGCGATGACCTCGAGGATCCGGTCGATCTTCAGGTAGCTCTCGGCGGGCGCCGGGCCGCCGATCAGGTAGGCCTCGGCCGCGCGGCGCACGTGCACCGCGTCGCGGTCGAGCTCGGAGTACACCGCCACGGAGGCGATGCCGAGCTCGTCCAGTGCGCGGATGATGCGGACCGCGATCTCCCCGCGATTGGCGATGAGGACTTTGCTGAACATCGTGCTGGGCGATCCTAAAGGACCTGCGCCCGGGTCTTAGCGCGAGCGTGCGACGAGCTCGGGCGCGACCTCGCTCGGAGGACCGGCGGCGACCAGCCGTCCGTCCTGCAGGCACCACACCACATCGGTGGCTCAGCTGACGAGCGAGTAGCCCATGCCGCGCACGGTCTGGATGCGGTCGCGGCCGAGCTTCTTGCGCAGGTAGCCGACGTAGACGTCGACCACGTTGGAGCCGGGGTCGTAGTCGTAGCCCCAGACGTGCGACAGCAGCTGCTCGCGGCTGAGCACCTGGCCGGCGTGGCGCAGGAAGACCTCGAGCATCGTGAACTCGCGCGCCGAGAGCTCGACGCTGTGCCCGTCGACGGTGGCACGGCGCGTGCGCAGGTCCAGGGCCATCTCGCCGGCCCGCAGGACGGTCGTCTCCGCGGTCCCCTCGACGCGCAGGCGCACGCGTACCCGCGCGAGCAGCTCCTCGAAGCGAAATGGCTTGGTGACATAGTCGTCGGCGCCGAGCTCCAGTCCGTCGACCTTGTCGGAGATGTCGTCGCGCGCGGACAGGATGATCACCGGGATGCGCTGCCCGGCCGCACGGACCTCGCGCAGCACGGAGAAGCCGTCCTTGCCGGGCAGCCCGATGTCCAGGACGATCAGGTCGAAGTCGGCGTCGTCGGCGAGGAGCACCGCGCTGACGCCGTCGCCCACCGTCGTCGTCGTGAAGCCGTTGGACTTCAGGCCCTTCTCCAGGAAGGAGGCCAGGCGCGGCTCGTCCTCGGCGATGAGGATCCGGTTCACGAGAGCGCGGCCTCCTCAGGGGGCGACGTGGGCACGATGACCGTGAACGTAGCGCCCCGGCCTGCGGGCCCGCGACCCGCGCCCAGCTCGACGCGCCCTCCGTGCCCCTCGGCGATCGCCCGTACGATGGCCAGGCCGAGCCCGGCTCCCTCCGAGCGCCTGCGCCCGTTGGCCGCCCGCGCGAATCGCTCGAAGATGCGCTCCTCCTCGCCGGCGGGGACGCCGGGCCCCGTGTCCGAGACCCACAACCGGACCTGATCTCCGTCCAGCGCGCTGCCCAGTGCGATGCGGTCACCGGCGTCCGTGTGCTGCGCCGCGTTGGCCGCGAGCTGCATCACCGCCTGCGTGAGCCGCTGGCGGTCGGCGGTCAGGCGCCCGGTGCCGGCGGCCTCCAGGCGCCAGTCGCGGTCGGCGAGCGCGACGGCCTTGGCCATGAGCTCCTCGGTGAGCACGTCGAGGTCCACGTCGGCCAGGTGCAGGAAGTCGCCCTGCTCGGCCTTGGCCAGCAGGAGCAGGTCGTCGACGAAGCGCGACATGCGGTCAAGCTCGTCGGTGACCAGCTCGATCGTCTCACGGCGTTCGTCGGGGTCGTCGCCGAGCAGCTCGAGGTGCCCGCGGATGATCGTGATCGGCGTGCGCAGCTCATGGCCGGCGTCGGACACGAAGGCCTTCTGGCCGGCGAACGCGGACTCCAGCCGGTCGAGCATCTCGTTGAAGGTGTGCCCGAGCTCGGCGATCTCGTCGCGGCCATCGACCGCGATGCGGCGCGTCAGGTCGGTCTCAGTGATCGATCGCGACGTGTCGCGCAGCTCGCGCAGCGGCGCGAGCACGCGGCCGACCACGAGAAAGCCCAGCAGCGAGGCGAGCACGAGCACGACGATCGCCACGCTCTCGGCCACGCGCACCGCGTCGTCGACCTGCGAGCGCTCGCCGGCCAGCTCCCTGGTGACGAGAAACACGCCGCGCCGGCCCCGGCCGATGACGACGGGCACCGCGAGGTAGCGCACCTCGCCCCGTGCCGTCTCGCGGGTGCCCCGGCGGGTGGTGCGCGTCGTGCCGAGGCGCAGCAGCGGGCGCAGCGCCGCGATGCGCTCGCGCGTTCGCGCGTTGGTTCGGTTGGGGCCGCCGGCGACGAAGGTGAAGACGGCCTCGTCGGCGTCGGGGACGTTGCGGCGCAGGTAGGTGTCGAACATCGCCTCCAGATCGTCGCCGAACGGCGTTCCGGTGCGGGGGTTGCGCCCGCCCTGGGCCAGCGCGCGGAACTCCCCCGCCTCCTGGGTGAGCGCGTCGTCGACGCGCTCGCTGCTCTGGGCCAGCAGGATCTGGCGCAGCGCGAGGGTCGAGACGAGCGTCGAGAACGCGAGCAGGGCGACGATGGCGGAGAGGATGCGCGTGCGGGCCCCGCCGAACAGCCGGCGCGGGGGGCGCCGGGCAGGCGCGCCCTCATCTGTCAATCGTCGTCGCCTCCGCCGCTCACGCCGCTGCCGCCCCCGTCATCCGGGGTTCTCGTCCCGCTGTTGTCCGTGTCGTCGGGCTCGTCGACGTCGTCGTCGAAGGTCACCGGGGCGGGGGCCGTCGCGGGCGCAGGCGCTCGGACGGGGTCGGGGTCGTCGCCTCCGCCTGACCCGTTGCGACCGCGGCCGCCCGTGGCGGAATCGCCGCCGC